>JADLGX010000204.1 GCA_020849095.1 Candidatus Eiseniibacteriota bacterium | reverse complement strand
TGAACTGGCCGACAGCGCGCACGGAGCTCGGCGTGGCGTCGAGCGATGTCACCGAGGCATTCGCGCCCGGATTCCAGGCCGAGAGCGAATCCGCGAGGCCGTCCCACAACGCGATGTTCTGGCGCGGCTTGCCGCGCACCTGAGTGAAAGTGCCGCCGATCACGATGTTCGAGCCCGTCGCCGCGAGCGCCGAGACGCGGCCGTTGACGTTGGGATTCCAGCCGTGGACCGCGCCGGTGAACGGGTCGAGCGCGGCGACGCGACTGCGGGTGGAGTCGCCCATGACTCCGAAGTCGCCGCCGGCGTACAGAGTCCCCTCGTGCAGGAGCAGTGCGCGGACCACCTGCCCGGCCCGGGGAGCGAACGGCAGCGGGCTATTGGACCCCAGTTCGTACGCGGCGAGGTAGGGCCGGGAGGTCGAGTTGTTCGCGTTGAAGACTCCGCCAACGTAAACCGTGGAGCCTGAAACGGCGAGCGCCCTGACCTCGTTGTTCAGTGTGGGACTGAACGGCAGCAACTCACCCGTGGTCGCGTCTACCGCCGCGATCCGGGTTCGCACGCTGTCGTTGACGCTCCCAAAGGTGCCGCCGATGACTACGGAGTTGCCCACGCGCGCCAGCGCGTACACCACACCGCCGTTGTTGGTGCCCACTCGGGGCGCCCAGGCGCCAATCGTTCCGTCCGCCAGAATGTGGGCGACGTGCCTGCGCGCGACGCTGCCGACGGCGAGAAAATCGCCGCCGATGTACCAGCCACCCGCCCCATCGGCGAGCGCCGCGCACACGGTGCCCTCGACGCGCGGAAACGGCGAGATCGGTCTGCCCGTGTCGGTTCGTATCACCGCGCAATTGCCGCTCGCCACGCCGACCGAAGTGAAGCTGCCACCCAGATACGTGACGTCGCCAACGGTCGCGAGCGCGCGCACCACGCCGTTGGTCACCCAGGTGGTCGTGTCCACGACCGCCGGAGCGGCGTGCAGCGAGGCGGGAACGAGACACGTGAGCAGCGCGAGCAGGCTTTGCACGCCGCAGCGGATCGGGGGTGGCGCAATGTGTCGAAGCTCTGGCCGGCCTGCGTGTGGCTGCATGGTGTCTTCCTCCTGACGATGTGGGCAGCGGCGTGTCGTACGGGCAACAATACGGCCGTGCTCGCGATTCACACTACGGATCTCATACCGCTCGCAGCAATCTCCTAATGCCGCACACGGCTTGCCTGCGCGTTCACCTGCACCAGGTCACCCGTCTCCAGGTTCAACGTGTAGTGGTACGTCCCGACGGTGAGATGCGCGAGCACCGTGCCATCGAACGTGAGCGTGCACGTCACGTCCTGCGAGCCCTGCTGGTGCTGCGCGCCGCTCCTGTAGTCCCAGGCCGCCTGCCACTGGCAAGCGACGCTGCCGGCGACGGGGTAGGACGGGGTACCCGACTTCACGTAGGCGACGCCATTGTACTGGTGACTCGCGAGGTAGTGCGCGATCCAGCGGTCGGGAGGCCAGTTGTAGTCGTAGTCCATGAGGAACGTCGAGCGGCCTCCGAACACCCAGCGCGACTGTGCCGTCTGGAATCCGGAGATGTCGTAAGCCGAGGTCCAGTGAATCGTGAAGCTGAGGGTGTCGTCCGAGGACGAGCTGTAGACATCCCACAGTGCGGTGACGTGGCCGATCTGATCGTTCGTGAGCGTGCCCCACGCTGCCTCGTGGCCATCCAGGTCGAACACATGAAGCTCGTAACTGCCGGACGTGCTGTCGGTGGCGATGTGGCCCGTCGCCGCCGGCCGTGCGGCTTGCGAGCCCTTCGCGGTCGAAGGCCCGAAGCTCGAGGTCAGCAGGCCGCGGGTGTCGGCGAGCATGCCGCCGTTCAGCACCAGCGCCGCGGACTGCTGCGCGATCTGCTGTGCGGTCGCCTGAGGCAGCTCGGACTGCGCCTGCGGCCGCACGCCCGAGCTGGACTTGCCACAGCCGGTGAGCGAGGCGAGGACGAGAGCGGCCATCGCGGCGCGGATCATCGAGAGCCGTAGAGTGTTCATGATCGGACTCCTTCGGGCGAGAAGAGGGAGGTCGTGGAGTGGAGGGCCGGATGGGCGGGACGGCGACACGGCAAGGAGGTCGGGCCGCCGCCCGCGTCACCCGTCACAGGCGAATCGACGCTCCCAGCGCCAACTCGCCCAGTCCGTAGCCCGCCTCGGCGAACACGGCGGCCTTCGGGTTGAAGTACCAGCGCGCTCCGCCGTAGAGCCCGTAGAGCACATACGACGCGCCGATGTCGTAGCCGAAGGCCGTCGTGCCGGTCTCCTTGACGCCCACGTGGTTGTAGCCGAGCGAGACACCGGCGTAGAGATCGAGCGGCTTGTCGGTCGCGACCGTGATGAAGTGATACGAGCCGCGCGCCGCGACGACGGAGTAGGAGTACTTGGCGGAGTAGCCGAAATAGTCGTACTTCGACGACGCGAAGCCCGCCGAGCCGCCGACCGAGATCTTCGGCGTGACGCCGTATTCGGCGGTCGCGGCGAACAGCGGCGTGCCGCCGGTGCCGTACGTGTTCGCCAGTCCCAGGCCGAGGCTGCCGGAGACGACCCACCGGTTGGGCTCATAGCCCTTGATGGCGGAGTCCGCGGCGCTGGCGGCCGTGGCGCCGGCGAGAAGAATGGCGGCGAGCATCGTGAATACCCGAGTGGCCTTCGAGAAGTTCATTTGAGGCTCCTTGCGTGAGGTGGTGCCAAACCAAAATGACTGTTCCGGGCGTCATGCGCGGGTGCTAACCTGTCCGCCTTTGTCGGCCGCTCACGGCGGCTCTCGGTTGGCTCGCATTCCCGCGCTCACCTCGCTACGCGCAAGGCCGGCTCCGAAGCCGTCATTTTTCTTTTCCGGCCACCACCCGTTGGGCCGTGATCGCGCCTCCCGCGCGAGTCGGAGGGCGCATGACCGAAGGCCGGGCCGGGCTGGATGCGCTTTTCAGCCATGCCTACGAGGAGCTCCGCCGGCTCGCCTCCGCGGTGAGGCGGGGTGAGTCGAGCATGACGATCACGCCCACCGTGCTCGTGCACGAAGCGTGGCTGCGGCTGGCGCGTGACACGGCCATCCCCGCCACATCCGAGCTGCACTTCAAGCGCATCGCCGCCCGAGCCATGCGCCGAGTGCTCATCGAGGCGGCGCGAGCGCGCAAGGCGGAAAAACGCGGTGGGGGCGCGGCGCTCGTCACGTTCGACGAGGCGCTGGCCGGAGGTGCCGAAGCGGCGCCGGACGACGTGCTCGCGCTGGACGCGGCGCTCGACGAACTCGCCCGGCTGAATCCGCGGCAGGCTCAGGTCGTCGAGCACCGCTTCTTCGGCGGGCTCGAAATGTCGGAGATCGCCGAAGCGCTCGAGGTGTCCGAGACGACGGTCGAGCGGGATTGGCGCGCCGCGCGCGCCTGGCTCGCAGTCGCGGTGAAGCGCCACTAGACCACGAGGTCCGCATGGCCGGCGGTGATTCGGGCGACGCCGCGCGTCGCTGGGAACGGGTGCAGGAGATCTTTCACCGCGCGCTGGAGGTGCCGGCCGGCGAGCGCGACACCCTCGTGCGTCAGGAGTGTGCCGACGACGAGGCGTTGGCCGCCGAAGTCCGAGCGATGCTCGCCGCCGACGATGCCGGCGGAGAAATGCTCGCGGGCGGGCTCGCCGCCGCCGCGGACCGCATGCTCGACGATCCCTCGGCAGTCGTGGAAGGCCGCCGGTTCGGTCCCTACCGTACGGTGGGCCTGCTCGGCGAAGGCGGCATGGGAGTCGTGCTGCGCGCCATGCGCGATGATCTCGGCAGCGAGGCCGCAGTCAAGGTGTTGCGCGACTTTTCGCTGTCACCGGCGCGGCGCGAACGATTCGCGTTCGAGCAGCGCGCGCTGGCGCAGCTCGATCATCCCGGCATCGCGCGGCTGTTCGACGCCGACGTGCTCGCCGACGGCACGCCGTGGTTCGCGATGGAACTGGTCGAGGGGCTGCCGCTCAACGAGTACTGCGCTGCGCGGCAGCTCGGCGTGGAGGCGCGGCTCGAGATCTTCCTCGCGGTCTGCGAAGCCGTGCAGCACGCGCACTCCCGCGCGATCCTGCACCGCGACCTCAAGCCCTCCAACATTCTCGTGCGCCCCGACGGCCGGGTGAAGCTACTCGACTTCGGCATCGCCAAGTCCATCGAGACGCTCGAGACGCCGGGGCTGGTCACTCGCACCGGATTGCGCATGATGACTCCGGCTTATGCATCGCCCGAGCAGATGAGCGGCGAGGGCGTGGGCGTGCACTCGGACGTCTACTCGCTCGGCGTGCTGCTGTTCGAGCTTCTCGCCGGGCGGCTGCCATTCGACCTCGCGGGGCGTACGCCTTCGGAAGCCGCGCGCATACTCGCTGAGCAGCCGATGCGCGCGCCGTCCACGATCACGGCGGAGCTTCGCCCGAGCGCGCGCGCGGGCCGTGACGGCTGGCGTGACCTCGACGTGATCTGCCTGACCGCCATGCACCGCGACGTCGCGAGGCGCTATCCCACGGTGGACGCGCTGCGGAGCGACATCGAGCGCTTTCTCGCCGGGCTACCCGTGCGAGCGCGTGGCGACTCGTTCGGCTATCTGGCTGGAAAGTTCGTTCGCCGTAACGCGGCCCAGGTCGGGCTTGCGATGGCCGCGCTCGTGCTGACGATCGGAGTTGCGACCGTCTACACATGGCGGCTCAACGTCGAGCGTGATCGCGCCGAGCGAATGGCCACGCGGGCGCAGCGCGTGCAGGAGTTCATGCAGCAGCTCTTCCGGGGGGAGGACGAACAGATCGGGCCCTCGGATACGCTGCGCGTCGTGACGTTGCTGCACGAGGGCATGGCCCAGGCCGGCGCCCTCGCCTCGGAGCCCGAGGCGCAGGCCGATCTGCGCTGGACGCTGGGTAAGCTCATGTTCGGTCGCGGGCAGCTGGACCATGCGGACTCGCTGCTCGTCCCCGCGTATCGTTTCGTCGTCGGCTCGAAGCATCCCGAGCCGGCGGACGAGGTGGGGCTCACGACCGATCTCGGCATGCTTCGGGCTCATCAGGAACGCTGGCAGGAGAGCGAGCGGCTGCTTCGAAAGGCGGTTGCTCGGGCGGCAATGTCGCTGCCACCGCGAGATCCGAGTGCCATCAGTGCTGTCGCAAACCTCGGTTCCGTTCTGGCGAAGCGGGGCAGTAGCGACGAGGGTGCACGTCTTCTGAACGACGCACTCGACCGCATGAAGGACTCCGGCGAAGTGACGGACCTGATGCTCGGCACGCTCAGCGATCTCGCGATCCTGAGCTTCAACACCGGCGATGGAGCGGCTGCGGATTCGTTGTTCCGCCGGGTGGCGGCGCT
>JADLGX010000203.1 GCA_020849095.1 Candidatus Eiseniibacteriota bacterium | reverse complement strand
GGCGGCCCCATGGGGCGCGTGCTTCCCGAGTCGCTGTTCGACACGCCGCTGTCGTACGAGGCGCTGCCCGGCATGGGCCACGGCGGCATCGTGGTGCTCGACGACACCGTGAGCCCGCGCGCGCTGGCCGAACACCTGTTCGAGTTCGCGCGCGGCGAATCGTGCGGCAACTGCACGCCGTGCCGCGTGGGCACTTCGCGCCTGGCGCAGGTGCACGACGTCGCCACCATGGAGCGCCTGCTCACCACCATGGAAGAGGGCAGCCTGTGCGGCTTCGGCAGCACGGTGCCCACTCCGGTGCGTGACCTGCTGCGCCACTTCGGACAGGAGGCGCTGCGATGATCCAGATCGACGGCAAGCCGGTCGAGGCGGAGGGCACGCTGCTCGACGCGTGCCGCGCCGCGGGCGCGGAAGTGGCGGCCATGTGCAAGGACGACCGGCTCTCGGTGGGCGGGCACTGCCGCTCGTGCATGGTCGAGGTGAACGGCAAACTGGTCGCCGCGTGCTCGACGCCCGCGCGCGACGGCGCCGAGGTGGTCACCGAGAGCGAACGGCTGCAGGCCTACCGGCGCGACCTGGGCGAACTCATGCTGTCCGAATGCGACCCGCGCGGACGCGTGGGACGTCGGCTGGCGGCGTGGGGCGCGGACGGCTCGCGCTACGGACGCGCGCCGCGCATCGACCGGCGCGACACGTCGCATCCGTTCATCCACTTCGACGCCAACGCCTGCATCCTGTGCCGGCGCTGCATCCGCGCGTGCGAGGAGATCCAGGGCCAGTTCGTGTACGCCGTCGAAGGACGCGGCGCGAACGCGCACCTGGCGTGGGGCGGCGGTCGCTTTGCCGACAGCGAGTGCGTCTCGTGCGGCGCCTGCGTCACGGCGTGCCCCAGCGGCGCGCTCACCAACGCGGACATGGAGCGCGCCGAAAAGGTGACGCGTCCGGGCGAAGCCCATGTGGTGCGCACCACGTGCGGCTACTGCGGCGTCGGCTGCCAGATGGACGTGCACGTGGCCGGGCTGCAGGCCGCCGCGCGCGTCACGCACATCGAGGGCGCGGCGGGCTCTCCGGTCAACCACGGCCACCTGTGCGTGAAGGGGCGCTTCGCGCACGGCTTCTCGAGGCATCCCGAGCGGCTGACCACGCCGCTCGTCCGCAAGAACGGCGAGCTGGTCCCCGCCACGTGGGACGAGGCGCTCGGCGTGATCGCCGAGGGATTCGCGCGCCACCGCGGCAAGGTGGCGGGACTTTCCAGCTCGCGCTGCACCAACGAAGAGAACTACCTGTTCCAGAAGCTCGTGCGCGGCGCGTTCGGCACCAACGACGTGGACTGCTGCGCGCGCGTCTGCCACGGCCCGTCGGCCGCCGGCATGCGCATCGCGCTCGGCACGGGCGCCGCCACCAACTCGCTCGCCGACATCGAGCGCGCCGACTTCCTGCTGGTCACGGGCAGCAACACCACCGAGGCGCACCCGGTCACCGGCGCGCGCATTCGCCAGGCGGCGCTGGGCGGCACGCCCCTCGTGGTGATCGATCCGCGAGCGATCGAGCTGGCCGAACTGGCCGACGTGCATCTGCAACTGCGCCCGGGCACCAACGTGCCGCTGCTCAACTCGATCGCGCACGTGCTGGTCGAGGACCGGCTCGTGGACGAGGACTTCGTCGCCGCGCGCACCGAGGGCTGGGAGGAGTTCCGCGCCTTCATCAAGACGCAGTCGCCCGAGGCGACCGAGCCGGTCACCGGTGTCGCCGCGGCCAAGGTGCGGCAGGCCGCGCGCATGCTGGGCCGCGCCAAGCGCCCCATGCTGTGCCACGGACTGGGCGTGACCGAGCACCTGCAGGGCAGCGAGGCCGTCATGCTGCTCGTCAACCTGGGGCTGCTGCGCGGCGCGATCGGGCGCGAAGGCGTGGGCGTGAATCCGCTGCGCGGGCAGAATAACGTGCAGGGCGCCGCCGACATGGGCTGCCAGCCCGACAGCACCACGGGCTACGGCGCCGTGGACGATCCCGCCGTGCGCGAGCGCTTCGAGCGCGTGTGGGGACGGCCGCTGCCTTCCAACGTGGGACGGCGGCTGCCGCAGATGCTGGCCGACGCGCGCAGCGGCGTGCTCAAATGCCTGTACGTGTTCGGCGAGGACGTGGTGCAGACCGACCCCGACACGCACCGCACGCGGGCCGCGCTCGAGAACCTGGAGATGCTCGTCGTGCAGGAGCTGTTCCTGTCCGAGACCGCGAAGCTGGCGCACGTGGTGCTGCCCGCGGCGAGCTTCCTGGAAAAGGACGGCACGTTCACCAACGGCGAGCGCCGCATCCAGCGCGTGCGCGAGGCGCTGCCGCCGCTGGCCGGAACGCGCCCCGACTGGCGCATCCTGTGCGACCTGATGGCGGCGTGCGGCTGGGCACAGCCGTTCCAGACGCCCTCCGACGTGATGGACGAGATCGCGCGCGTGAACCCCGCGTTCGCGGGAGTGTCGTACGCGCGCCTCGAGGGCGACGGGCTGCAGTGGCCCGTGCCCGACGCCGCGCATCCCGGCACGCCCATCCTGCACGCGGAGTCGTTCCCGCGCGGCAGGGGCAAGCTGTCGTGCGTGGACTTCGTGAAGTCGCCCGAGCTGCGCGACGGCCTCACACTGGTCACGGGCCGGCTGCTCGAGCACTACAACTGCGGCACCATGACGCGACGCAGCGGGCTCGACGAACTGGTCGCGGACGACGTGCTCGAGATGCACGCGGCCGACGCCACCCGCCGCGGGATCGCCGACGGTGACGTCGTGATGGTCACCAGCGATCACGGCGCCATTCCGCTTCGCGCCCGGGTGTCCGACCGCATCGCGCCGGGCACGCTGTTCACCACTTTCCATTTCCCGGGCACGCGCACCAACGAGCTGGTGGGCGAGGTGCGGGACCGGTTGTCCGACTGTCCGGAGTACAAGGTCGTCGCCGTCGAAGTCGTGAAGCACACTGCCTGAAATCCCAGGGCGGGCCCGCCGGCGAGCGGGCCCGCCGCATTTCGACAATGCGCGGGCCCCGGTCCGGGGCGTATGCTTCCTGTTTCAGCAACTCTCGGGAGGCATACCCATGTTCAACGCGAAACCCGGCAGCACCGCGCGGCTGCTCCAGCTCTGCGCCGGGTACTTTCTTTCGTACGTCCTGACCGGAATCCTCGTGAAGTGGTTCACCGGCGGCCTGCACGAGCCCCGGATGAGCGATATCGCCTACCTGGTCAACAACACCGCCGGCGGCAACATCCTGGCGCTCACCGCGGTGCTGGCCCTGGGCTGGATCCCGTGGCCGTCCAAGCAGGGCGGGCGCTGGCCGCGTGAAACGGGTTACATCATCGCCAGCGGCGTTTGCACGGCGGTGATCATTCCCGGCACCACGCTGCTCTATACGCTGCCCATCTCGGTCATGGTCGCCATGGTGATCATGCGCGGCAGCATCATCGTGATCAGCCGGCTCATCGACGCCGTGCAGATCCAGCAGGGCATTCTCAAGCGCAACGTGTACGCCGAGGAGAACTGGGCGGTCGTCTTCGCGCTGCTCGCGGTGGGCACCAATCTGCTGCCCGTGCCGCTCGCGCCGTGGTTCGAGGAACACGTGAGCACGGCCAAGATGCTCGGCATCGATCCCGCGAAGCTCAAGGGCGGGTTCGATTTCGTGAACAACCCGCTCGCCATGGGCGTGCTGGGCGCCTACATCGTGGCCTACGCCATCCGGCTGTACCTGATGAACTACTTCAAGAACACGCGCAAGGGCGCGGCCGACGT
>JADLGX010000202.1 GCA_020849095.1 Candidatus Eiseniibacteriota bacterium | reverse complement strand
TGGGCGTTCCGCGCGCCATGAGGGGGCGGTCATGACCTTCACCTCGCCGCTCTGGCTCTGGGCGCTGCTCGCGCTGCCGGTGACGCTGCTGCTGGAGTGGCGCGCGGTGCAGCGCGCCCGCAAGGCCGCGGTCGCGCTGGTCGGCGCGCGCGCGAACCATTCGCTCCTCGCGCAGGCGCGGCCGTGGTCGCGGCGCGTGGGCCTCGCGCTGCGGGCCGGCGCGCTCGCGCTGCTCGTGCTGGGCGCGGCGGGTCCGCAGTGGGGGCGCGAGACCGTCCGTCGCGAGTCGCGCGGCTCCGACGTGGTGTTCGTGCTCGATGTGTCCGCCAGCATGGACGTGCGCGACGTGCCGCCTTCGCGCATGGACGAGGCGCGCCGCGAGGCGCTCGGGCTGCTCGGGCGCATACCGGGCAGCCGCGTGGGCGTGGTGCTCTTCGCCGGCACCGCCGTGCGAGTCTGTCCGCTCACCTTGGATCACTCCGCCGTCCGGCTGCTGCTCGAGTCCGCGAACACGGGCTCGCTCAGCGAGCCCGGTACCGACCTGGCGGCGGCGCTCGAGCAGGCGCACGCCGCGCTGCCGGACGGACGGCACGAGGAGCAGGGCATCGTGCTGTGGACGGACGGTGAGGATCTCGAGGGGCGCGCGCGCGAGGCCGTCGAGAAGCTGCGCAAGACGGGCGTGCGGGTGTTCGCGGTGGGAGTGGGCACGCCGGCGGGCGACGTGGTGCCCGAGTTCGACGAGCAGGGGCGCGCCGTGGACGTGAAGCGCGACGAGAAGGGCGAGGTCGTGCGCAGCCGGCTCGACGACGCCACGCTGCGCGAACTGGCGCGCGCGACGCGCGGCAGCTACTTCAGCGCCGCGCACGCCGGCGGCGAGCTGCAGCGGCTGGCGGGCATGGTGGGCACGCTCGCGCAGGTCAAGCGCGGCGCGCGCCTGGTCGAGCGCCCCGTGGCGCGGTTCCAGTGGTTCGCGCTGGCCGCCGGCGCGCTGCTCGCGTGGGACTTCGCGCGCGCGCGCCGCGAGCTGGCGGCGAGGCGCAGGCGGGGAGAGGGCGCGGCGGCGCGCGCGCTGGCGGCCTCGCTCGCGCTGGTGTGGATGGGCGCGGCGGGCGATGCGGGCGCGCAGAGCGCCTGGGCGCGCGGCGACCAGGCGTTCCGGTCCGGGCGCTGGGGCGCGGCGGAGTCGTTGTACGCGAAGCGCGCGGCGAAGGGCGCTCCCTCCAAGGTACGCGTCAATCTCGCCACTTCGCAGGCGATGAACGGCAAGGGCAAGGAGGGCGAGCTGGCGCTGTCGCGGCTGGCCGCCGACTCGGGCTCCACCGGACGCGCGGCGGGCTACAACCTGGGCACGCTGCTCTCCAAGCGCAGCGAGTACGACCGCGCGCTGCAGGAACTGCGCCGCGTGCTCGAGCGCGACCCCAACGACGCCGACGCGCGCTGGAACTACGAGATGACGAAGCGCATGCGCGACCAGGCGCGGTCGTCGCAGGCCCCGCAGCAGAAGCCGGACGATCCGCGTCCGGGCCAGTCGGGACCGTCGGGCGGGAAGCCGGAGCAGGAGCAGCCGAACGCCGGCGCGCTCCCTCCGCCGAGCGCGCCGCGGCCGCCGACGAACGACCCGGGTCCCGGCGGGGCGCCCGGCATGACGCGCCAGCAGGCCGAGGCGCTGCTGGGCTCGCTCCAGGAGCTCGAGCGCATCGAGCGCCAGAAGAGCCAGCGCGCGCGCGGCGGCAAAGACCGCCGCGGGAAGGACTGGTGAGCGTGCGCATGCATCCGTGGCTGGCGCTGCTGTTCACCGCGCTGCTGTCGCTGCCCGCCTCGGTGGCGGTGGCGCAGGTGCGCGTGGCCGCCGCGCTCTCGTCGTCGTCCATCGAACAGGGCGACGTCGTGATGCTGACCGTGACCGTGTTCAATCCCTCCGGCAATCCGACCGCGCCGAAGTTCTCGCTCCCGGACGGCGTGCTGGGCGAGGGCCCGTCGGTGGGGCGCAGCCTGTCCATCGTCAACGGCGTCTCCACGAGCAGCGTGGAGTACCAGTACCGGCTGCGCGCGGACCTGCCCGGGCGCTACTCGATCGGCCCCATCCGGCTGACGGCGGGCGGGCGGGAGTACGCCACGCGCGCGCTCGAGCTGGTCGTGCGCCGCCTGAGCGACGTGCCGGCCCGGCTGTACGTGGACGTCTCCACGCGCGAGCCCTACGTTGGGCAGCTCGTGCAGGTGGCCTCGCGTCTCGTCCAGTACGCCGACCTCGACGACGCGGGCGACAAGGGCCCGCCGCCGATGCCGGGCTTCTGGTCGGAGCGCTTCTCGGACCTGTTCGAGTTCCGCGGCCGGCAGAACGGCCGCCCCGTGGGAGTGGTGGAGAGCCGCGCGCGCATCTACCCGCTCGGCCCGGGCCGGGCGACCATCGGGCGCGCGCACGTCGCCATCGCCGTGGGCGCTCAGGTCGTGGATCCCTTCACGGGCCAGATGGCGGGCGGACGGCAGTACATGCTGTACAGCGATTCCGTCGTGCTCCAGGTGAAGCCGCTGCCCGGCGGCGCGCCCGCGGGATTCGGCAGGGGCGTCGGCGCCTTCACGGTCAGCTGGTCGCTCGACCGCGGCCACACCACGCAGGACCAGGCGCTGCTGCTCCAGCTCGACGTGCGCGGTGTGGGCAACCTGCCGCTGCTGTCCACGCCGGCGGTGGAGGTGCGCGACTTCGAGGTGTTCGCCAGCACGGTGGACGACAGCTTCGCCCCGCCCGGCGACCTCACGCCGGGCCGGCGCCGGTTCCAGTGGACGCTGCTGCCGCGCCGCGCCGGGCAGCTGAGCGTTCCCCCGATCGCCTACGCGTGGTTCGATCCCGGCGCCGGGGCGTGGCGTTCGGCGGCTCTGCCCGCGTTGCGCGTGGAGGTGATCTCGTCGGGGGCGGGCGCGGTGACCGACCGCGCCGGGGCGTTCCCCTCCGAGCTGTCCTCGCACGGCGCGCGCCCCGGGGCCCGTCCGGCCCGTCCGTGGGTGTTCGTGATCGCGGGCGCGCTCTTCGGGCTGGGTGTGCGCCTCGTGCGCCGCGCCTCGCGTCCCGACGACCTCGCCGCCGAGCGCGGCCGCCAGCGCGAGTGGCTGCGCGCGGTGGGGCTCACGCGCGGGCCGGACTTCTGGCGCGCGGCGGACGATGCGGCGGCGTGGGTGGAGTCGAGGGGCGGGCAGGTGCTCCGTTTGCGCGTGGACATTTCAGCGGCGCGGTTCGGCGGGCAGGTGGCGCTGGAGGAGGACGTGCGCCGCCGGCTGGTCGAGCGCATCTCCGAGTCGCTGCCCCCGGCGCCGTCGGGAGCGCCGCAGCGCGCGCTGGGTTTCACGCTCATGCCCGTCGCGCTGGCGCTGCTCTTCCTGGGCGCGCCTCAGCCCGCCGACGAACGTCTGGCGGCTGCCGCGCGCGCGGGGGACGCGCTCGCGCGCGAGCACCGCCCGAACGAGGCGGCGCAGGCGTGGCGAAACGTGTGGCGAGACGCTCCCGGCGACGCGGCGCTCGCCGCCCGCCTGTCGTGGGCGGCGCTGCAGCGCAGCGATGCCGGCGAAGGAACGCTGTGGGTGCTGCGCGGCCGCGGCGACGAGCCGCGCAATGCCGCGCTGTCGTTCGCCGAGCGCCGGGTGCGCGAAGCCGGCGGGCTCGTGGGCGCGCCGGCCGGTCCGCTGCCGCTGCGTTCGATCGAGTGGGCGGCGCTCGCCTTCGCGCTCGCGCTGGGCGCGCTGCTCGAGTGGCCGCGGCGGTGGAGCGCGGGCCTGCTCGCGGCGCTCGCGATCCTCGTGGCCTTCGCGCCGCCGCTGCAGCGGAAGCTGGCGCATGGCGGGGCGCTGGCCGTGGTCGTGCGCAGCGAGCCGCTGGCCGGGGCCGAGGTGGACCTCGAGCCCGGCCAGGTGGTGCGCGTGCTCGCGCGCTCGGCGGCGGGAGTGCGCGTGAAGGCGGGGCGTGACCTGGGCGGCACGGTGGACGCGAAGGCGCTCCGTGAACTGCGCGAGGAGCGGCCGTGATCGCGCGAACGCTGCTCGTCGCGGCCGTGCTTCTGGCGTGGCCGCTGCAGGCGCTCGACGAAGCGGTCCAGGCCCGCGTCCAGGCCGCGCGCCGCCCGTGGCTCGAGCAGCCCATGCACAGCTTCACGAACGGCGGCCGGCCCGTGATCATCGGCGGAGCGCTGGTGGCCCTGGTGGCCGGCACCGCGGGACGGCTGTTCCTGGCCGAGGCGGTGGTGGCGCTCGCCCCGGTCAACCTGGTGGTGGAGGTGACCAAGTACGTCACCAACCGCCAGCGCCCCAACGGCGACCACGACCGGCGCAACTCCTCGTTTCCGTCGAGCCATGCCGCGAACGCGTTCGCGGTGGCCGTGGTGCTGCTGCGGCGCTGGAAGCGGGCGGCCGTTCCCGCGCTGGCCCTGGCCGCGCTCGTGGCCTTCTCGCGCATGTACCTCAACAAGCACTGGCTGGTGGACGTGACCGTGGGCTCCGCCCTGGGCGCGGCGCTGGCCTGGTGGGCGGTGGAGTTCCTGCGGCGCTGGCGCGACGCGCGCGCCGCGCGGGCCGCGAGCCCGGGACACTCGCCGGGCTGATCATCTCCCGCGGGGGATGTGGTTCGTGCTGGAGGTTTCCCGCCGCGGGTGTAACCTGCCGCTGTCGCGGGAGGATCTCGAAATGGTGATCGCTGAGTTGCCTTCGGTCGCCGGCATCCCGCTCGACATCGTGGAACTGCGGCTCAAGCGCCGCGACTCCGCATGGACGCAGATGGTCGTGGCCGCCCACGCCGCCGGCGCCGTGACGGAACCGGATGTCGTGCTGGCAGCGCTGGCCCATCGGGAACGTCTGGGTTCCACGGGAATCGGCAAGGGCTGCGTGCTCGCCGGAATCCGCTCCCTCGCCGTCGTTCGTCCCCGCATCGTGCTGGGCCGGACCACGCGCGGGATCGAGTGGGGAGCGGCGGACGAAGCGCCCGTCACGCTCGCCGTGCTGCTGCTGTCCCCCTCGACGCAGTCGGCCGACGCCCATCTCGACCAACTGGCCAGGCTCTCGCAGGCATTGCGCCTGCAGCGCTCGCGCCAGAAGCTCGCCGAAGCGCCCCTCGCGCTGGCAGCCGTGCTGCTCGAAGGACGAACGGGATGAACGGACCGGGAGCGGTGCTCGAACTGAACGACCTCGACCTGCTGCTCGATTTCGTGAGCGATCCGGCGCGGGCGACGCGGCTGCGCCGGATCGGCTACGCGCTCGACGGGGTCGAGCTGCTCGCGCGCGAACGCGCCCGGCTGCTGGCCGGCATGGAGCGCCGCTGGGTGACGGCGTACGAGCGCGCGCACGCGAGATACGGCCGCGGCCTGACTCCGGTGCGCGGGCGCGTCTGCCAGGGCTGCTTCGTGACGCTGCCCACCTCGGCGGCCCCGCTGCCCGGCGAGTCTCAGCTGCACCAGTGCGAGAG
>JADLGX010000201.1 GCA_020849095.1 Candidatus Eiseniibacteriota bacterium | reverse complement strand
ACCCACTGCGACTCCACGAGGCGCGCGGTCAGCGTGGACTTCTGCCTCGGCTTGGAGTCCACCACGTAGCGGAACTCGCCGTTCATGTTTCCGGCCGGCCAGTGATCCAGGTGCAGCGCGTGCCAGTGCGCCGGGTCGGCGTGCTCGGCCTGCCCGCCGATCTCCCAGCCCTCGCGCGACCAGCGCACGCCGCCGCGCAGGTTGCCGGCGAGCGAGCGCGCGACGAGAGAGTCGAGCACGAGCGACTTGCCGTCCCACTGGAAGCGTCCGCGGCCCGTCGCGGCGAGGCTGTCCCAGCTGCCTTCGGCCTCCACCTGCCCCTGCCAGCGGCCCGCACCCGAGGCCTCCACGCGCGCCGAGGCCTCGCCCGGCACCGCGAACGTCTTGTTGTCGAACACCTCCGCCAGCCACTGCCAGCGGACGCGCTTCACGTTCGCGCGGACCACGCGGATCGTGCTGCCCTGCCGCCAGCCGCCCATGGCGCTGAGCGCGAAATCGCCCGTGCGCATTTCGCGGACGCGGAAGCGGACGGAATCGGCATCCGAGCGGAACTCACCCGAGAGCGCTTCGAGCCGGCTGTGCCACGGCCCGCTCTTCCAACGCATGCGCTGCAGGTCCACGCGCGTCGCGGGGCCGGTGCGGCCCGACAGCAGGATCTCGACGCCCTCGACCCGGCCGAGCGGACGGGGCACGGACAGCTGGGCGTCGCGGATGTGCACGCGGAAGTTCACTCCCTTGTTGCCGCTCTTGGCGGGCTTGGGGCCCGGCTCCAGCTTGGGAAGCCGCCACGTGCCGCCCGCGCCGTGGTCGAGGCGCACGACCGGGCGGTCGATGGTCACGTCCACGGGGTGGGTGCCGCCGCGCAGGAGCGCCCACGCCGAGTAGCCCACGCGCAGCGAGCGCGCCTCGAGCAGCACGGGGCCGTCGCGGAACCGCACGCGCGGCTCGACGACGCGGAAGCCGGTGAACGGGTTGCCCTTGATGTCGGGCACCTCGAGCACGAGATCGCTGCGCTGCGAGAGCGTGTGGTTGAGCAGGATCGCCAGTTCCTGGGCCACCAGCTCGGTGCGGTTGGCCAGGTAGAGCGCGGCGCTCACGATCGCGAGCACGATCAGTCCCACGAGCGTGAAGAGCCCGATGCGCACCAGCTTGCCCACCGTCCAGCGCACGGGCTGCGGGACGTGCTCGACCACCTCGTGCAGCTCTTCGCGCAGCGTCTCGACCACGCCGTGATGCTCGTGCTCCGGCGGTATGGGCTCGGTCGGCGGCTGGCGGTCGTCGGTCATGGGCGGGAGATCAGAACGAGGGTCCGATGGCGAACTGGTACGTGAACGGCAGGCGGCGCTTGAAGAGAGATGCGTTCGGGAAATCCGGGTGCTGGCTCCACGCGAGGTCCACCCGCAGCGGGCCGAACGGCAGCATCACCCGCGCGCCGATCCCGTACGTGTAGCGGATGTCGTTGCTCCCCTTGCGCGCCGGGCGGCCCGGAAGCAGGAAGTCCGCCCCCCGGATGTACTCGACCCGCGACCAGACATTCCCGGCGTCGGCGAAAATCTCGACGCCGAAGGGTCCCGCGATGGGAATGCGCAGCTCGGCGTTGGCGAGCAGCAGGGCGAGTCCGCCGTCGCTGGGAACGCTGTTCTCGGCGTAGCCGCGCAGCGAGTTCACGCCGCCCGTGAAGAAGCGCGATTCGCGCGGCACCCGGGCGACCAGCGAGTCCACGCCCAGGTCGGGCGAAAAGTTGCTCGCCGCGTCGCCGATCGGCCCCATCACCCCAGCGCTCGTGCGCGTGGCGAGCGTCCAGCCGTTGCGGTAGGGCGTGTACCAGACCGACGTCCAGGCGGACTTGCGATAGCTGCTCTGCCCCTTCAGCGGACCGCCGGCGAACTCGCCCGAAAGCGTCTGGTAGGAGCCGCGCGAGGGCGCGACGCGGTCGTTGCGCGTGTCGCGCTCCACGGTCAGGCGCAGGGTGTTGCTGCGGTACTTGGGCACCACCGCGGCAGCCAGCGAATCGAGCACCACATTGAGCGTGTCCGAGAGCGCCTCGTAGTTCTGGCTCACGAAGGCGTTCTCCTGCACCAGCGTGACGCGGCCCATGCGGCCGACTTCGCGGTAGAGCAGGAAGTTGAACCCGCGCGCGTACGTGCGCTGGTGGAACCGCGGATCGGCGAAGTCGTCGAGCTGGCGGTAGAAGAGGCCGGCCTGGCCCATGAGCCGCACCCCGAACAGCCACGGCTCGGTGAGCGTCGCGGTGGTGGCGGACTTGGTGAAGCGCCCGCGGCCGTCCCACGCCAGCTCGCCGTCGAGCACGCCGCGCAGCGCGCGCGTGTCGAGGTTGTTGTGCCCCCACTGCCCCGCGAGCCGGAAGCGGTCCGTGGTGCCGCTGCCCACGCCGCCGTCCACCCAGCGCGGCTTGCGCTCGGTGACGCGCAGCAGCAGGTCCACCTTGGCGAGCGCGCTGTCCTTGGGCGTGGACACCTGCACCTGGCGGAACAGCGAGGTGTTGTAGAGGCGCTCGACCGAGCGCTGAAGCTTGACCTCGTCGTAGACGTCACCGCTCTGCAGCAGCAGCTCGCGCCGGCCGAGCTGCTCGCGCACGTGCCGGGCGCCGAAGTAGTCCACGCGGCCGATGCGGTACTGCGGCCCCTCGTCCACGTCGTAGCGCACCACGACGCCCGACGAATCCCCGCCGGTGCGCCGGTAGCCGCTGGCCACGTTCACGAAGAAGCCGCGCTCGCGATAGACGGTGCGGATCTTGAGCGTGTCGAGGTGCAGGAACGCCGGGTCGAACGCCGCCTTGCCGCGCGCGGTCAGCCCGCGGCGCAGCTCGGCCTCGTTGCCCACGGCGACGCCGTTCAGGTCCACGCGGTCGATGCGCAGGCGCTTGCCCTCGCGGATCTCGAACACGACGTGGGCCGAGCGCGGGTCCTTGGCCGGCTCGACGCGCACGCGCACGGCGGCGTCGAGGAAGCCGTAGTGGCGGTACATGCCGAGCAGCGCGCTGGAGTCGGCCACGAGGTAGTCGCGCCGCAGCGTCGGGCGGTCCCGCCACGGCAGCGCCGAGGGCTTGCGGACCTTGAGGTTCACGTTCTTGAGCTGGCGCCCGCCCAGCGCCTTCATGCCCGTCCAGCGCACACTCGCGATGGTGCGCAGTTCCTCCGGCAGTTCGCCCGTCTGGGCGAGAGCCGGCGGGGCCGGCGATGCCAGCGTGAGCAGCATCGCGGCCCCGCCCAGGGCGAGGGCGAACGCCGCCCTAACGGGGCGTAGGCGCAACCGTCGTCGTCTCCGCGGGAGCCTTGCCCAGCGCCTGCATCCGCTGGAACGGGCGCAGGAGGTCCTTGGACAGGATGAGCACGAAGAGCGTACCCACGAACACCAGCCCCACCTTCTGGAAGTTGAGATAGGCCGTGGCCGAAATGGCGCGCCGCCTCACCGCCTCGAGCAGCGCGAGGATGATGTGCCCGCCGTCCAGCAGCGGAATCGGCATGAGGTTGAACGCCATGATCGCGATGTTGATCATCGCGAGGAAGTACAGGTAGTTGTCGATGCCCTTGCGCGCCGAGTCGCGCGCCATCTGCGCGATGAAGATGGGGCCGCCGACATACTCGCGGTAGTAGAGCGGGCGCGACACGGTCATCCACATGCCGCTGTATACCGAAGTCACCAGCGAGCCCGTCCCGAAGAAGCCCGCCTGCAGCGCCTGCACCGGGGTGAACGTCTGCTTCCAGGTCATGCCGCGCGGCAGCTCGATGCCGATGATCGCGCTCTGCTGGTCGCGCCCGCCCTGCTGGCTGAGCGGGGTCACGGTGAGGTCCATGGGACGGCCTTCGCGCTCGAGCGAAATGCGCACGGGCTTGTCCACCTTGCCGCGCAGCGCCTGGCTGATGTCCATGAAGTAGCGCACCGGCTTGCCGTCCACCGCGGTGATCAGGTCGCCCTCGCGCACGCCGGCCCGATAGGCGGGCATGCCGGTGAGCACCGCGCCGACCAGCGGCCGGCTCGGCTGCGGCTGCAGCCCGCCCAGCAGGCGGCGCGTGTCGTCCGCGGGAATCGAGAAGGCCACCCGGCCGGTGTCGCGTTCCACTTCGAGCGCGAGCGGCGCCGCGGCGTCACGCTCGTCGGCGGCCTCTTCGATCACGTGCCAGCTGGTGATGTCCTTGCCCGCCATGCGCACGACGCGGTCGCCCTCGCGCAGCCCCGCGGCGAACGCCACGCTGGTGTCCGGCAGCGGCCCGAGCACGTTGGGAAAGTCCGGCTGCGTCAGCCCGTTGAGGCACATGCCGGTCATGACCACGTACGCCAGCACGAGATTCGCGAACGGCCCGGCGACGGCGATGATCACGCGGCCGAACCAGTGGTGGGTGAGGAACTGCTCCTGGCCGCCCGAGGGCAGCGTGCCGTCCTCGTTGGGGTGGTCGCCCGCCATCTGGACGAAGCCGCCCAGCGGGATCCACGAGAAGCAGTAGCGCGTCCCGCCGGCCGAGAACCCGATCATCTCGGGGCCCATGCCCAGAGAGAACTTGATCACCGTGACCCCGCGCCACTTGGCGGCGAGAAAATGACCCAGCTCGTGGACGAAGATCACGATGCCGAGCAGAAGGACGCCCGGTAGAACGGTGCTGAGGTCCACGGTCTCTCCTTGGCCGGTGGGAAGTTGCGCGAAGCTAGCCTGTGAAGTTCGTGAGCGTCAAGAGTTTCACCCGGATTATCGGCCGGGCGGCGGAGCCACTTCCGCCCCTCTTGCCCGCCGGCTCAGCCGAGCAGCCGGGCGTACTCCGCGAGCGTGCGGTCGGCCGTGTGCTCGATGCCGAACCCGCGCACCGAAACCCGGGCGGCCTCGGTCCAGGCGGCCCGGCGCTCCGGCGCGGCGAGGGCCGCGAGAATGGTCTCCGCCAGCAGGCCCGGCTCCAGCCGGTCCACCAGCGCACCCGTGACCCCGTCCGTGATCACCTCGGGAATGCCGCCGACCGCGGTGGCGACCAGCGGGACACCGAGCGCCTGGGCGTCCAGCAGCGAGGTGCACAGCCCTTCGAGGTGGCTGGAGAGCACGAACAGGTCGAACTGCCGCATGAGCGCGCGCGCGTGGGGGTCGAACCCGGCCAGGTGCACGCGCGAATCCATGCCCAGTTCGGCCCGGCGCCGCTCGAGCGCGGGGCGGCACTCGCCCTCTCCCAGCCACACGAAGTGCGCGCGCGGCCGCTCGGCGCACACGCGCGGCGCGGCCTCCAGCAGCAGCGCGTGGTTCTTGTGCGGCGCCAGGGAGGCCACCGTTCCCACCACCTCGGCGTCCGCGGGCAACGACAGCCGCGCGCGCAGGTCGCCCGCGTCGATCGCGCCCTCGGCGCGCACGGCATCGAAGTCGATGCCGCTCGGCACCAGCGCCAGCTTGCCGGCCGGAATGCCCGAGTCGAGCATGGCCTGCATGACGCCGCGGCTGATGCAGAAGTAGCGGTCCACGGGCAGCGCGTACTTGAGCGAACTGACCGGATTGGTGCGCACGCGGAAGTCCACGCGGCGCGACACCACGACGGCGCGGGCTCCGGCGGAGCGAGCGGACAGCGTGCCGAGCGCGTGCGCGTGCGCGCTGTGCAGGTGCGCGACGTCCGGCGCGAACGGCCGCAGCTCGCGAGTGACCGCCGCCATGGCGGGCAGGTCCACCTCGCCGCGCGAGTCCCAGCGGCGCGCGTCCAGCCCGGCGGCGAGCGCGCGTTCGAGCAGCGGCCCCTGCGGCGCGAGCAGCACCTGCTCGTGCCCGCGGCGGGCGAGCGCGCGCATGAGCAGCAGCACCTGCCCCTGGCCGCCCCGCCATTCCCGTCCCGTGTCGAGATGCGCGATCCTCACGGCAGCAGTCCCTCCATTGCCGCGGCCAGCGAACGCCCGACGGCTTCCGGCGTCGCCACCTCGAGCGCGCGCGCGCGCGCCCGCTGCCCCAGCGCGAGCCGGCGCGGCTCGTCGGCCACGAGCGACGCGAGCGCCTCGGCGAGCGCCTCGGCGTTCCCCCGCGGCACGAGCAGCAGGTGCTCGCCGTCCTTGCAGACTTCGCGCACGCCGGGACCGTCGCCGGTCACCACCGCGCGCCCGGCTGCGAGCCCCTGCCAGAGCTTGTGCGGCACCACGCGGCCGGTCTTCTCGCCCGCTCCGAACGCGCCCAGCGAAATGTGGGCCTCGGCCAGCACGCGCGGCGCGTCGGCGTAGGGCAGCGCCCCGGTGAACTCGACCGACCGCAGGTCGTGCCGCGCGGCGAACGCGCGCGCCTCGTCGTACTCGATGCCGCGGCCGACCATCTGGATCACGAACGGCGGCAGCGAGTCCGCCCGGCGCTCGAGCAGCGCCGCCGCGGCGAGAATGGTGAGCGTTCCGTGCAGCGGCAGGAACCCGCCCACGTACACGATGCGGACAGGCGGCGACGCCGGAGGGGGCCCGATCTCGAAGAACGCGTCCTCCGCCCCCACCAGCACGCGGCGCAGCTTCGCGCGCGGCACCCCCAGAGACTCGAACAGCTCGCCGTGCGCCCACGTGTCGCACAGCACGATGTCGGCGAGCGACAGGCTCCAGCGGTCGAGCATGCGGTTCCAGCGCGCCTGGCCCGAGCCGCGGCCGTGGATCTTCCAGTCCCCCACCAGCGTGTCCCAGCGCGAGACGAGCGGATCGAACACGATCGGGCGGCGGCCCTTGAGCCACGCCGCGAGGGGCATGTCCTTGTGGCGAAACTCGGGCACGAGCAGCACGTCGCACTCGCGTCCCACGCGCGCGAACTCGGCGGTGAGCGCGGGCCAGCGCCGGAACGCGCGCGTCTGCGCGACCCGGCACTCGAGCACGCCGAAGCCCGCGCTGCGCGCGCCCTCGCGCAGGATGCGGTTGCGCGGGTACTCGGGATCGTACGCGCCGAAGAAGCACAGCCGCTTCACGCGCGCGCTCCCGGCCCCCGCGACCGGGCCCAAAGCGAGGCGTACTTGAGGAACACCTGCGAGGAGGCGAGCGCGCACAGCAGCCAGCCGTGCGCCCCGTCGAGGAATCCCAGTTGCAGCACGTACTGGCGCAGGAAGCGCAGCGGCGGACGCAGCGCGACGTCGAGCAGTCCGGCGCGGCGGCCCGCGCGGAACGCCTTTTCGGCGCCCGCCTCGGCGTAGCGGCACATCTTGTCCACGCACGCCTTCCAGGTGGCGTAGCTGTGGTGATCGAGCGTGACCGGCAGATCACCGATGGCGCCGGAGGCGCCGGGGGCTTCCATGCCGCCGGGGGCTCCCACGCGGCGGAGTTCCTCGTGCACCGGCGCGTCGTCGAACTCCCAGCGCTCACGCCGGAACAACCGCAGCACGCGCTCGCGCTGCCAGCCGCAGTACCGGATGCGGCGGCCGAGGAAGCTCGTCTCGCGCCCCAGGAACCAGCCGTCGGGCGCGGAATCTCCCAGCGCGGCGGCCAGCCGGTCCGTGTCTCCCGCGCGCAGGCGCTCGTCGGCGTCGATCCACAGCACCCAGGGCTGGGTGCAATGCGCGAGCGCGTACCGGCGCTGCGCGCCGAAGCCCTCGAACTCGCGCTCGAACACGCGCGCGCCGAGCCGCTCCGCCGCGTCGCGCGTGGCGCGTTCGCCGCGCGGGTCCCACACGACCACCACCTCGCGCGCGAAGCGGAGCGCCGGCAGCAGGGCCGTCACGTCGGCGGTCTCGTCGCGCGCCAGCAGCAGCACCGAGATGGGCAGGTCAGCGGACATGGGCGCCCTCGTGACGCTCGAGGTGCGCCAGCACGAGATTCGCCGCCACGTCCGGCGCGAGCGACGGCAGGCAGTTCCAGTGCGCGCACTTCGTGCGGTCGCAGCCCCGGCACGGCAGCGCCGTGCGCCAGTAGCCGTGCGCCTCGCCCGGCGGATTCCAGGTGTCCGGATGCGTCGGGCCGAACCACGCGAACGACGGCACCCCGAGCGCCGCCGCCAGGTGGCGCGGCCCGCTGTCGGTTCCCACCACCGCGCGCAGGCGCTCGATGACGGCGACCAGCGCCGGCAGGCCGCACGCGGGAAGCACGCGCACCGCGCTCGCGTGCGCGCGCACCCGGCGCGTGACCTGCGCCTCGCCCGGCCCGTCGAGCAGCAGCACCTCCTGACCCGCCTCCATCAGGCGCGCGGCCAGCACCGCGCTGTGCGACACCGGCCACGTCTTGGTGGCCCAGGTCCCGGCGGCCACCAGCCCGATGGGACGCGCTCCCGGCGTGACGCCGGCCTCGGCCAGCAGACGGGCGGCTTCGGCGCGCGCGGGCTCGCTCACGGGAACGTGCGGAGAGAGCGGAACCGTGGCGCCGCCGGCGGCGACGGCCAGCCGCAGGTGCACGGCCGAGGCGTGCTCGCGCCGGTCGCCCGGGTGGCGCGTCTCGCGCGGAACGGTCTCGTCGTACAGCCGCCCGCGCCCGCGCAGGTCGTAGCCGTACACGCGCCGCGCCCCCGAACCGCGGGCGATCAGCGCGCTGCGGCTGTTGCCGAAGAAGTCCACGGCATGGGTCACGCCCAGCCGGCGTGCGGCCCGGGCGGCGTCGAGCGTGGCGGCATGCGTGCGCCCCACACCGATCACCTCCGAGACGAACGGCAGCCCGCGCACCAGCGGCACGTAGCGCTCGTCGGTGGCCACGACCAGCGCGCGGCCGGGATACCCCGCGGCCAGCGACGCGAATGCGGGCGTGGTCAGCACCACGTCGCCCAGGGCGCGCAGCCGGATCGCGAGCACCGCGCCACCCTCCTGCCCATGGGGTTCCGCCATGTCACCCGCGCGCCACTTCGCGCCGCGTCGCCTCGCGCGCCAGCGCGTCCACCTCGCGCAGCTGCGCGAGCGACTCCACGGGCTGCACGGCGTGCGCGTCGAGCACGGCGTGGAGCACGTCCGTCAGCCGGCCCAGCGAAATGGCGCCGTCCAGGAACGCCTGCACCGCGACTTCGTCCGCCGCGTTGACCACGCACGGCGCGGTGCCTCCGGCCCTGCCCGCCGCGAGCGCGCAGGCGTACGCGGGATGCGCGGCCGGCTCGATCGCGGCGAACTCCAGGTTCGCCAGCGCGAGCGGCGAGAGCGGCGCGACGGACTCGCCCCAGCGCTCCGGCCACGACAGCGCGAGCTGGATGGGCAGGCGCATGTCGGCGCGCGCCGCCTGAGCGATCATCGAGCCATCGGTGAACGTGGCCATGGCGTGGAACACGGCCTGCGGATGGATCACCGCGTCGAGCTGCGCCCAGTCGAGTCCGAACAGCCAGTGCGCCTCGATGATCTCGAGTCCCTTGTTGAAGAGCGTGGCCGAGTCGGTCGTGATGCGCTGGCCCATCGCCCACACCGGGTGCGCGAGCACCTCTTCGCGCGTGGCGCGGCGCCAGTCCGGGTGCCGGCGCAACGGACCGCCCGAGGCGGTGAGCGTGAGCATGCGGACTTCGGCGGCCGGCCGGCCCAGCAGGCACTGCAGCGCGGCGCTGTGCTCGCTGTCCACGGGCAGCAGCTCGCCACCCCGGGCGAGCGCCGCGGCCACGAGCGGACCGCCCACGACGAGCGTCTCCTTGTTGGCCAGCGCCAGGCGCATGCGGCGGTCCAGCGCGGCGAGCGACGAGGCGAGTCCGGCCGCTCCGACGATGCCGTTGATCACCATGTGGGCGTCGCAGGCGCGCACCATGCGCTCGGCCGCTCCCGCGCCCACGTCCACCGAGGCGAGCGGCGCGGCGTGCATGAGGCGGGCGCGCGCCGCAGCGGGATCCGCGGCCCACTCGAGCGCGACGAACGACGGCTGCCACACGCCCGCCTGTTCGCACAGCCGGTCGAGCGAGCGGCCGGCGGCCAGCGCGTGCACCTGGACGCGCCCGGCTTCGCGCGCGGCCACGTCGAGCGCCTGCTCGCCGATCGAGCCCGTCGAACCGAGGATCGCGAGGCGGGGCGTCACGGCGTACGCATGCATGAAGCGCCTCCGAGCCGGGCCATCAGGGGACCTGGAAGACGACGATCTTCAGGTAGTAGTACACGATGGGCGCGCCGAAATAGAGGCTGTCGAAGCGGTCCAGCACCCCGCCGTGGCCGGGGATGAGGTCCGACGAATCGCCGCTGTCGGCGTCGCGCTTGAGCAGCGACTCCGCGAGATCCCCCACCTGTCCGCAGATGCCCACGAGCAGGCCGATCGCCAGCGCGTCGAGCGGGCGCAGCCACGGCAGACCCGCCGAGCCGTGCATGAACCAGTACGACCCGATGAACGCGCCCGCGACCGCGAACAGCAGCCCGCCGGCGGAGCCTTCGAGCGACTTGCGCGGCGAGATCGCCCCCCACGGCCGCGTGCGGCCGAAGCTGCGCCCGATCAGGTACGCGCCGCTGTCGCAGCTCCACGTGACGAAGAACGCGTACAGGACGATGGCGGCGCCGTCGGCGTAGTCGAGCCCGGCGCGCCACGGCAGCTCGCGCAGCAGCACGAAGTGCGACGACAGCCAGCCCACGTAGAGCACGCCGAAGACGGTGACCGAAAGGCTCTCGACGATCCGCGGGCGCTGGGGATGACGCAGCGCGGACGCGAGCATGAGCAGCAGCGCGGCGGTGGCGAGGAACGCGGCGTGCGGCGTGTGCGGGCGGTAGGCCATGCCCAGCACCGCGAGCGCGGCCAGGTGCCCGACCAGCACCTGCGGCCGGTGCCCCTTGGCCTTCATCATGCGGAAGAACTCGACCAGCCCGAGCAGCGTCTGCACGACCACGAAGGCGAGGAACGCGAGCCCGCCCACCTTGGCCAGCAGCATGAGCAGCGGCACGAACCCGACGCCGCTCGCGACGCGCAGCCCGAGCGCCCACGACTGCGACTTGCCGCCCTTCGCCGCCGGTCCGGCGGCCGGAGCACCGGGCGCGGGCGTGGCCTGCCGGGCGCGCTTCGCGTTCACCGCGCCCTCAGTCCGTGCGGCCGAAGCGGCGGTCGCGGCGCTGGTAGTCCGCGATGGCCTGGTGCAGGTGCGCGCGGCGGAAGTCCGGCCACAGCGTGTCCGTCACCCAGAGTTCGGTGTAGGCGAGCTGCCAGAGCAGGAAGTTGGAGATGCGCATCTCGCCGCTCGTGCGGATGAGCAGGTCGGGATCGGGCAGGCCGGCCGTGGACAGGTAGCTGGCGACCAGCTCGTCGTCCACGCGGGCGGGATCGAACGAGCCTTCCTTCGCGTCCTTCAGCATGCGCTTGATGCCGTCCACGATCTCGGCGCGGCCGCTGTACGACAGCGCCAGGTTCATGAGCATGCCGGTGTTCGACGACAGGTAGTCCTGCGTGGCGGCGATCTCCTCGCGCACGGCGGAGGGCAGCTCGTGCACGCGGCCGATCACGTTGAGCCGGACGTTGTTCGCGTCGAGCTCCTTGCGCTCGGCGCGCAGCGACTGGCGCAGGATCGTCATGAGCGCGTTCACCTCACGCGCGGGGCGCTGCCAGTTCTCGACCGAGAACGTGTACAGCGTCAGCACCTGCACTCCGAGGTCCGAACAGCCGCGCACCGCCTCGCGGACGGACTCCCGTCCGGCGCGATGCCCCATGATCCGGGGCACGCCGCGGTTCTTCGCCCAGCGCCCGTTGCCGTCCATGATGATGGCGACGTGGCGGGGAATGTTGCCGTGGGCGATGAGTTCCTGCTGCGTTGGCGTTCGAGTGGACAACGCGACTCCGCGTCCGGTGCGAGAAAGGGCGCGGGCCGGCGCGGGGGCGCCGGTCCGCACGACGAGTCCCTAGACTTCCATGATCTCGGCCGTCTTCTTCTTGAGCATCTCTTCGATCTGGCCGGTGTACTTGTCCGTCAGCTTCTGCGCGTCCGTCTGCAGGTGCTTGGAGTCGTCACCGGGGATCAGGCCTTCCTTCTCCTGCTCCTTGATCACCTTGAGCATGTCGTGGCGGACCTGGCGGATGTGCACGCGGCCCTCCTCGGCGAACTTGGAGATCAGCTTCACGAGGTCCTTGCGGCGCTCCTCGGTCAGCGAGGGGATCGGGATGCGGACCACCTGGCCGTCGTCCTGCGGGCTCAGCCCCAGGTTCGACTCGTTGATGCCCTTGGTGATCGCCTTGATGAGTCCTTTGTCGTACGGCTGGATCACGAGCAGGCGGGGCTCCGGCGCGCTGACCGAAGCGACCTGCACCAGCGACATGCTGGAGCCGTACGCTTCGACCTTCACCGTGTCGAGAAGACCGGCGCTGGCCTTGCCCGTGCGGATGCCCGAGAACTCGTGACGCACACCTTCGATCGCCTTCTTCATGCGCTCTTCGGCTTCAGCGAGAATCTTCTGTGGCATGACCGTCACTCTCCTACGCGGGTGCCGACCGCTTCACCCCGCATGATCTTCACCAGGTTGCCGGACTGGCCCACGTCGAACACCACCAACGGGAGCTTGTTGTCCATGCAGAGCGAGATCGCGGTCGAATCCATGACCTTGAGGCCACGGCTGAGAATATCCATGTAGCCGATGGAGGGGAAGAACGTGGCGGAGGGATCCTGGACCGGGTCCCCCGAATAGACGCCGTCCACCTTGGTCCCCTTGAGGATCACTTCCGCCCCCACCTCGACCGCCCGCAGCACGGCCGCGGTGTCCGTCGTGAAGTACGGATTGCCGGTGCCGGCCGCGAACACCACGATGCGCCCCTTCTCGAGGTGGCGCACCGCGCGGCGGCGGATGAAGGGCTCGGCGACCTGGTCCATCTTGATCGCCGACATGACGCGCGTGTACAGACCCTGCTTCTCGAGCGCGTGCTGGAGCGCGAGGCTGTTGATGACCGTCGCGAGCATGCCCATGTGGTCCGCGGTCACGCGGTCCATGCCGCGCGTGCTGGCGGCGACGCCCCGGAAGATGTTGCCACCGCCCAGGACGATGCCCACCTGCACGCCCATGTCGTGGACTTCGCGGATTTCCTTCGCGATGCCCGTGAGCACTTCGTCGGTGATGCCGTGGCCCGCCGCGCCGGCGAGCAGCTCACCGCTCAGCTTGAGGAGGATGCGCTGATATCGCGCGGCCAAGGCTACTCCGCGCCCAGTCGGAACCGTGCGAACCGGCGGACGACGATGTTCTCGCCCGTCTTGGACGACGCTTCCTTGACCAGTTCGTTCACGGTCTGCTTGCCGCTCGGGTCCTTGATGTACGGCTGCTCGAGCAGGCAGACCTCGGCGTAGAACTTGTTGAGCTTGCCCTCGAGAATCTTGTCGATCATGTTCGCCGGCTTGCCTTCGGCGGCCAGCTGGGCGGCGTAGATGCCCTTCTCGCGCTCGACGCGCTCGGCCGGCACCTCTTCGCGGCGCACGTAGTCGGCGTTCGCGGCGGCCACCTGCATGCCCAGGTTGCGGCACAGCGCCACGAAGTCGTCCGTGCGGGCGACGAAGTCGGTCTCGCAGTTGACCTCGATCAGCACGCCGATGCGCGCGTCGTGGATGTACGAGTCCACACGGCCCTGCGAAGCGGCGCGCTCGGCGCGCTTCTCGGCCTTCGCGATGCCCGACTTGCGGAGCACGTCGATGGCCTTCTCGAGGTCACCGTCGGTCTCTCCCAGCGCCTTCTTGCATTCCATCATGCCCGCCCCGGTCTTCTCACGGAGCTGCTTCACCATTTCGGCAGTGATCGCCATGAATATCCCCTGCGTGATGACGCCCGCCCGCGCGCAGCCGCGCGGACGGGCGCGAAAGTGTCAGAAGTCTTCGAAGAGAAACTAGGCGGTGGCCGGAGCGGCCGCCGTCTCGCCCTCGCTGGCGTCGCCGCCGAACGAGACCGTCGCCTGGTCCGCCCCTTCCAGTGCCGTGTTGCGCGCATCGGCGATCGCATCCGCGACGAAGCCCGTGAAGAGCTTGATCGCGCGCAGAGCGTCGTCGTTGCCGGGAATCGGGAACTGGATGTGCGACGGGTCGCAGTTCGTGTCCACGATGCCCACGATCGGGATGGCGAGGCGGTTGGCCTCGGCGACCGCGATCTTTTCCTTCTTGGTGTCCACGATGAAGATGAGGGACGGAAGACCCGGCATCTCCTTGATTCCCGAGAAGGCGAACTCGAGCCGCGTGCGCTCGCGCGTCAGGCGCGAGACTTCCTTCTTGGCCAGCTTGTCGAAGGTGCCGTTCGCGACCATCGTGTCGAGTTCCTTGAGGCGCTTGATCGACGTGCGGATGGTCTTGAAGTTGGTCAGCATGCCGCCGAGCCAGCGCTCGGTGACGTAGTACTGGCCGGCACGTCCCGCATCCTCGGCGACGATCAGCTTCGCCTGCTTCTTGGTGCCCACGAAGAGCACGTGTCCGCCGCCGCGCACGACCTTCTGGATCGCGCCGCGGGCGTCCTGGATGCACTTGAGGGTCTTCTGCAGGTCGATGATGTAGATCCCGTTGCGCTCCATGAAGATGAATTTCTTCATCTGCGGATTCCAGCGTCGGGTCTGGTGCCCGAAGTGAACACCCGCTTCGAGCAGGTCCTTCATCGTGATATCAGCCACTGGCTCCTCCTTCAGGGTTCGTCCACCGCCCCGTGATGCACTTCGCGCCACCCCGCGCCCCCGGTGAGGAGGCCGCAGGACCCCGGCGCGTACGACGGGGCGTGCGTATTTGGTTGAAGACCGCGATTAGCGCTTGCTGAACTGGAACTTCTTGCGAGCGCCCGGCTGGCCGTACTTCTTGCGTTCCTTCATGCGCGAGTCGCGCGTGAGGTAACCGCCGCGGCCGAGCACGCCCTTGAGCGTCTCGTCCTGGCGCACCAGCGCGCGGGCGATGCCCATGCGGATCGCGCCCGCCTGGCCGGTCAGTCCGCCGCCCATCACGCGGGCGATCACGTCGTACTTATCCAGCAGGTTCGTGGCCGCCAGCGCGCCCAGCGCCTGGAGCACGAGCACGTCGCGCTTCAGGTAGCCGATCGCGGTCAGGCCATTCACGGTCACCACTCCGGTGCCCGGCGTCAGTCGGACGCGAGCTACCGCTTCCTTGCGCCGGCCGGTGAGGGGCTTGTTGATCGTTGCAGTCGCCATGCGTTCCCCTTTCAGGCCTGGATAGACCAGGATTCGGGCTGCTGAGCCTCGTGCGGATGCTCGGGTCCGGCGTACACCTTCAGCTTCTTCATCATGGCGTCGCCCAGCTTGGTCTTGGGCATCATGCCCTTGACGGCCTTCTGGACCACCCGCTCGGGATGCTTTTCGAGCAGCTCGGAAAGGCGCGTGAACGTGGCGCCACCCGGATACAGCGTGTGGTGGAAGTAGGTCTTCTTCTCCGGCTTGGTGCCGGTCAGCCGAACCTTCGCCGCGTTGACCACGATGACATGGTCACCCGTGTCCATGTGCGGCGTGTACATCGGCTTGTGCTTGCCCTTGAGAACCATGGCCACCTGGGCAGCAAGACGACCCAGCGTCTTGCCCTCGGCGTCCACCACCAGCCACTTGCGCTGGATGTCGCTCTCGCGGGCGGAATAAGTCTTCAACATCCGTCCTCCGATGAAGTGCCACCGTCCGTCCCGGCCGAAACGAGGAATCTGGCCCCGGGAACGCACGGAACGCTGGAAGTGCCTCCAGCGAGTGTCCAAGAAACGCCGGAAACTACCATCGCCGTGAAAAAAGAGTCAAGCGGGACGCCCCGTACGGAGCCGTCCGCGACCCCTCCCAAACCGCCCGGGAACTCAGGCGAAGTCGGCCAGGACACCCCGGAGCCGGGCCAGGGGAAGCCCCACGACGGTGGTGTAGTCCCCCTCGATGCCGCGGACGAACTGGCCCGCCAGCCCCTGGATGCCGTACCCCCCCGCCTTGTCGAGCGACTCGCCGGACGCCACGAAGGCGTCGATCTCCTCGTCGCTCAGCTTGCAGAAGTGCACGGTGGTGCACTCGGCGGCCGTGCGCTGCTCGCTCCCCCGCACCACCGCGATTCCGGTCCAGACCTCGTGGCGCCGGCCGTGGAGGCTGCGGATCATCTCGCGCGCGGCCGCGGCATCGGCCGGCTTGCCCAGGCGCTTGCCGCGGAGCACCACCACGGTGTCGGCCCCGATCACCACCGAATCCGGGCGCTTGGCCGCCACGCGCCGGGCCTTGTCGAGCGCCAGGGCGCGCACGCCGTGCCGCGGCTCGGCCTTGCCCGGCCAGGCGCGGTCCGGCCCCGGGTCCACCACCGTGAACGCGGCGCCCACCTGGCGCAGCAGCGCCACCCGGCGCGGCGAGGCCGAGGCCAGCACCAGCGCGGACTGCCCCTTCCAGAACAGCGGCGAACGAGCCTTCATGGTTGCCCTTCCGTTTCGGCGACCGCGGCGCCGCGCGCGGGCGGCGGAGTCTCTATCCACAGCGTCACGGGCCCGTCGTTCACGAGCTCCACGTCCATGTGCGCGCGGAACACGCCGCGCTCGACCTTCACGCCCTCGCCGGCGAGCAGCGCGCAGAACCGCTCGTACAGCGGCTCCGCGATCTCGGGCCGCGCGGCGGCGGTGAACTCGGGCCGCCGCCCGCGCCGCGCGTCGCCGTACAGGGTGAACTGCGGCACGACCAGCGCCGCGCCGCCCGCCTCGCGCACGTCGCGGTTCATCTTGCCCGCGTCGTCGGCGAACACGCGCAGCCCGGCGAGCTTGGCCGCGAGCCACGCCGCGTCCGCCTCGCCGTCGTCGTGCGTGGCCCCGAGCAGCACGAGCAGCCCGCGCTCGATGCGCCCCGTGACCGCGCCGTCCACCGTGACCGAGGCGCGGGAGACGCGCTGCACCAGCGCCCTCACGCGTCGTCCTCGCCGTCGCGCCGCGCCGACGAGGGATTGCGCAGCAGGCGCTGGCGGCGCTCCACGCGCGTCACGCCGGGAGACTTGCGCATCGCGGTCATGACCTCCTGCAGCTTGGCGAGGTGCGGGACCTCGACCACGAACACGCCGCGCACCGTGTGGTGCTCGGCCTGCAGCCCGGCCGTGCGGATGTT
>JADLGX010000200.1 GCA_020849095.1 Candidatus Eiseniibacteriota bacterium | reverse complement strand
GGATGTTCGCCTGCTCGATCGCCTGCCCCACCGTGAGCCCTTCGTCGTACCACGCCTGCCATGGGTAGGCCGGCCAGTCGAACACGTCCTCGTCGTTGCGCGCCTTCCACCACAGGCTGCAGTCCAGCCGCCAGCGCGTGAAGTCCACGTTGGCGCGTGAATGGAGCAGGTCGGGATGATCGGACATGGTCTCTTACCGGATCCGGGCGAGCACGGCGTGCACGGTGCTGCTGAGGCCGTCGTCGTCTAGCGCGCGTTCCCACGCGCGAGAGCGCAACTGCGCCTCGTATGCGCGCACGCGGCCGGCATCGGTGAGATCGGCCCATTCCGCGGGCGGCACCGGCAGGCCGTCGCCATCGCGGCGGCGCCAGGCGCCGAGCGTGCCCTCGACCAGCAGGTCTTCCGGCGAGTTCGTGCTCATCGGACACTCTCCTCGAGTGCGACGCCTTTGCCCTCCAGGCAAGCGGCGACCTGCTTGCGCGCGCGCACGATGTTCTGGAGGAACGTGTTCTTGGTCATGTCCAGCGACTCGGCGAGCGCGAGATCGCCCCGAAGCCCGTGATCCTCGAGACGCGCGAGCAGCACCGAGCGCAACTTCTCGCCCAGCGCCTGCACGCACTCGGCGATCGCGCGGCGAAGGCCCGGAGAAGAGTGCTCCTCCGGGCTCACGCTCGTCTCGGGCATCTCCTGGGGATCGGTCACCACTTCGCGGCCGCGCTTGCGTGCTTCGTTGCGCGCGAGGTTCCACGCCACGCGGCAGCACCAGCGCAGCGACGCGTTCTCACCGGTGAGCGGTTCGGCCTCGCCGTCGTTCGCACGCACCCACATGCGCAGCAGCGCCTCCTGCACGATGCACTCGACGTCCACGCGCGCCGCCCACGGCCGCAGGTAGAGCCGGACGGGGCGCTCGACGCGCCCCGCCCATTGTCCGAAGGCCTGCGGATCAGACCCTCCGGCCTGCTCCCAGAGACCGTCGAGCTCGCTCATTCGTTCGCCATGGGACGGTTGGTCAGCAACAGCAGCAGGACCGTGGTCTGCCCCGAGCAGAACCGCCAGCTCTCGCCCGGCTCACCGGCGAAATCCTTGGGAACGGTCAGCCACACGCGAACGGTGAGTCCCTCTTCCATCGGCCCCGCGGGCGACTCGATCTCCACTTGCACACTCGTGACCTCTCCCCCGCTTCCATGCAAAGTCCCCACTCGGCATGCGGGGTCGATCAGGTTGTGATCCAGGACGAAGTCGAACGCGAGTCGCGTTCGCGAAGCCCAACGGACGTTCGTTCCGTGCGGACGCCCAGGCGACTTGCGCAAGGCCATGTGAACAGGGGGGTCCATCGAGCTCGCCCTGCGCTTGAAGAGACCCACGATGGAATCGCGGACGACGTCCCTCGAAGCACTGGCGGACAGCCAAGTGGCCTCCGCCGGTTCGATCCCCGCCCCTTCCGCCGACACGCCGTACGGCACCTCGACCGCCAGGCGCTCGACGCGGCGCGGCTGCTTCGGGTCCACGGTCGGCTCCACGCTGATCGCGATCAGGCTCGTGCGGCTGCTCGCGATCTGGTGGCGCAGGCCGAGACGCTCGATCTCGCTCGCGCGCCGCGACTCGCGACGGCTTCCCGTCCAGCTGTGCTCTCCTACGGGCCCACGCTCCAGTTCCGCGATCCGCTGGCGCCCGAAGAGCGCGCCGAGCGGCAGCGGGCTGAGTTCGAGCGCCGCCTTCGACCGCGCCGGGACCGCAATGCGGTGCAACCACTTACCGCCGCCACCTGCGAGGTCACCCGAAACCTCGAGCGACCCTCCCGCGTGACTCAGCTCGACCGTGAACACGAGCGGCTGGCCGGCGAAGACATCGCCCAGCGCTCCCGGCTCGAGGCCGGCGAGCGCCGTGCCCGACACCGTCACGCCCGTCAGCACGGGCTTGGCCGTCGCGGCCACGAGCCGGCGCGCGCCCTCGAACGCCTGCGCCACGGTCTCGACCAGCACCTCGGTGCCGCGCCCGGCCGCCGCCACCTGCTGCGTGAGCGAACGGTTGGGCGCCGAGCCCACGCCCACCACGTGCAGCCGCACGTTGTGCGCGCCGGTCGCCTGCGCAACGACGTCACTCTCGAAGCCGATGTCACCGTCGGTCACGAGCACGATCTGGCGCTGCGCGGACTCGTTCACCCGACCGAGCGCCGCGCACACCGCGGTGCCCATCTCGGTGCAGCCCCCCGCTTCCAGCGCGCCGATCGCCGCGAGCGCCGAAGCCAGCGACGTCTCGCTCCAGGCGACCGCGCCCTTCGTGAGCTGGCGCGGCTCGCTCGAGAACTCCATCACTTCGAAGCAATCGCCCTCGCCCAGGCTGCGCAGCAGGTCGCTCGCGACGCGCTTCGCGAGATCGAGCGGCAGGCCGCTCATCGAGCCGCTCGTGTCGAGCAGCAGCGTGACGTCGCGCGACCACACGCGAACCGGCGCCGCGGGTGGCACGACCGTGACGAGCGCGTAGCGGCCGTCGTCTCCCTCGAGTCCGCCGCCTTCGGCCACGCGCACCCCGATCTCCGCCGCGCACGCGTCCCAGCGCGCGACGATGTCGCGGTCGAGCGCTTCGCCACGCTCGAACGCCAGCATCGCCGCGCCATCCACGCCACGCGACACGACCGCGCGGTGCGTCGAGCAGCGCGCGCTCGCGCCCTGCTCGTCACCCACGCGCAGCGTGAAGCTCATCTCGACCGGCACGCCCTCGGCGCCGCGATCGGGCGAGAGCTCGGCGGCGTCCGGCGTCCGGCCGCCGAAATAGCGCACGCCGACGACGGTTGGAAAGCGGTACTCCCACACGGGCGCGCCGCCGGAGTCGCCCGGCACGAACGCGAGCGGATGCAGCACGTCGATCGCGATCGAGACCTTCGTGCGCGGCGGCACGTTGCCGAGCCGCTGCTGGAACGTGTCGGGGCGCGACTGCTCGAGCAGCCCGGCGGTGCGTCCTTCGTAGAGCGCCTGCTTGTACTGGCGGTCGGCCTTCTCGCGCGGCTCGACGCGGGCGCGAATCACGCGCTCGCCGATCGTGATCGTGTAACCGAGCACCGCGCCGTCGGCCGGCAGCGGCAGCGTGTACTGCACTTCGAGCGGTTCGTCGTGGGGGTTCGCGTACACCTGCGTCAGCGTGCTCGTCGCGAAGCCCCCCTCGGCGCGCGCCATCACGGCGGCGGACTCGAGCGGATAGGCCTTCCCGTCCACGGCGACCAGCGTCCCGCCGGTCTGGGCCACGGCACTCACTTCGGGGGCGATCGGGGTCATCGGGTTCTCCCTGTCTCGCGTTCGGGACCCCTGCCGGGCTTTCCGGGGGCGGCGGTCCGTCATGCGTCACCCCCTCATGTCGTGAGGGCGGGGGTTGGTGACAAGGACGGCCGGGAGTCTCTCACAGGGCGCAAGGCGGCTCCCTCACCGCTCGCACCCCTCGGCCCACTCGACCGGTCCTCCGGGACCGTTGCCGCATTTCGTGCCGCGGGCGTAACATGCGCCCATGCCTACCACCCAAACGAACACCTCGCCCTATCTGGCCACCGCCCATGCCAACGACCGCAAGCACGTCTTCCACTCGTGGTCGGCGCAGGGCCTGATCGATCCCGTCGTCATCGCGAAAGCCCTGGGCTCGCGGATGTGGGACGACAAGGGGAACACCTGGCTCGACTTTTCCAGCCAGCTCGTCAACGTGAACATCGGGCACCAGCATCCCAAGCTGGTCGCCGCGATCCAGGAGCAGGCGGGCAAGCTCTGCACCATCGCCCCGAGCTTCGCGAACGACATGCGCTCCGAGGCCGCGCGCCTCATCTGCGAGCTCGCGCCGGGCGACCTCGATATGGTGTTCTTCACCAACGGCGGAACCGAGGCGGTCGAGAACGCGGTACGCATGGCGCGCGCCCACACGGGACGGCACAAGGTGATGAGCGCCTATCGCAGCTACCACGGCGCCACCGGCACCTCGATCACGCTCACCGGTGATCCGCGGCGCTGGGCCAACGAGCCCGGCACGCCCGGCGTGCTCAAGTTCTGGGGACCGTACCTCTACCGCTCGGCGTTCTACTCGAGCACCCCGGCCGAGGAGTGCGAGCGCGCGCTGGAGCACCTCGCCAACGTGCTCATGGTGGAAGGGCCGCACACCGTGGCCGCCATCATCCTCGAGTCCGTCGTCGGCACCAACGGCATCCTGGTTCCGCCGGACGGCTACCTGGCCGGCGTGCGCGCGCTGTGCGACAAGCACGGCATCATGATGATCTGCGACGAGGTCATGGCGGGATTCGGCCGCTGTGGCGAGTGGTTCGCGGTCAACAAGTGGAACGTGACGCCCGACCTGATCACGTTCGCCAAGGGCGCCAACTCGGGCTACCTGCCCGTGGGTGGCGTGGTCATCAGCCGCAAGATCGCCGAGACGTTCCGCGAGAAGTCCTTCCAGGGCGGCCTCACCTACTCCGGCCACCCGCTCGCGACCAGTTCGATCGTCGCGAGCATCAACATCTTCAAGGAAGAAAAGATCATCGAGCACGCGCGGCACCTCGGCGCCGACGTCATCGGACCGGCGCTGGCCAAGATCATGGACAAGCACCCGGCGGTCGGTGAAGTCCGCGGGCTCGGCGTGTTCTGGTGCATCGAGCTGGTCAAGGACCGCGCGACTCGCGAGCCGCTCGTGCCTTTCAACGCGGCGGGACCGGCCGCCAAGCCCATGATGGAGCTGATGGGCGCGTGCAAGGCCGGCGGGGTGTGGCCGTTCGCCCACTTCAACCGGCTCCAGGTCACTCCGCCCTGCACCACCAGCGACGCCGAGGTGCTCGAGGGCCTCGCGGCCATCGACAAGGCCCTCGACGTGGCGGACAAGCACTACACGGGCTAGTTCTCCACCGCGGCAACGCGGGTATTCAGCAGGACTGAACGGGCCGTCTCCACCACGGAGGCGGCCCGATTCGCTGCGCGAACGCGTGCTCGCCCGGCCGCGTACCTCGCTCCACCGACGAGCCGCAACTTCGTTCTTGTTCCGCGTCTCGCCGCTGGCCTATGGTCCCGCCCACGTGAGCCGAGCATGCTCACGCGGATAGTTTCTGGTCCCTTCCACTTCAGGAGGCAGTCCATGGACAAGGCCCCGATCAAGAAGCTGGAGCTGAACCGCGAAACCCTTCGTTGCCTGACCGAAGCCGAGACCAAGCGGGTCGAGGGTGCGGCGCTGACCAAGTCGTGCCCCTGTACGCACACCAGCTCGCGCACTTCCTGCCCCATCTTCTGCTAGACCCGCACTCCTGCTTCCCTGCGCCGAGCGATCCCGGACACCGGGGTCGCTCGGCGCATCTGGGGCCCCTTCCATGAGCCACTGGTCTCCCCTGCTGAGCGGCGCGCTGCACTCCGAAGCCGAAGCGCGCGTGCGCGAGATCTCCGCCGCGCTCTCCGGACCCGCCGACGCCTGGCCGCTCACGCGCCCCGACGAGCGCAACGGCATCCGCACCGTGTCGCTGGGGCTGGGGCGCTGCGGATTCGCGCTCTTCCACGCCTGGGACCATCTCGCGCTCGGCGCACCCGGCGCCGCCGACCGCGCGCACCGCCTGCTGGGCGAGGCGATCGAACTGCTGCCCCAGAGCACCATGGACGAATCGCTCTACTGCGGCTTTCCCGGCGTGGCCTGGGCCACCGAGCACGTGCTGCGCGTGACCGGCGCCACCTCGGGCGAGGACCCGGTCGAGGGCATCGACGAGGCGCTGCTCG
>JADLGX010000199.1 GCA_020849095.1 Candidatus Eiseniibacteriota bacterium | reverse complement strand
TGAGCGGCGCGCCCAAGCCGCAGAAGCCCAAGAAGGGCAAGAAGGCCAGGCCCCCCAAGCCCGATCGCGACCAGGGCGTGGTGCTGGGGCCGGAGCGCGCGCGCACGCTGCTGCGCTCGCTCGTGGTGCCGGGCTGGGGCCAGGCCACCATGGGCAAGCGCAAGTCGGGCGCGTGGTTCGCCGCCGCCGAACTGGGCGTGTGGACGGCGTTCACGTCGTTCCGCGTGCAGGAGAGCATGCGCCGCCAGACCTACCAGCGCACCGCCCGGCTCGACGCCGGGATCGAGCTGCGCGAGCGCGACGAGGAGTTCCAGCGCATCGTGGGCTCGTTCATCAGCAACGAGGAGTACAACCTGCTCGTCGTCGCGCGCGACGCAGCCAATATCTACATGCAGGACCCGTACGCCCCCGACATGGAGGGCTACCGCGCCTACATCGCGGCGCACTCGCTGGGCGGCGCCGACACCTGGAGCTGGAGCTCGATCGAGGCGTTCCGCCGCTACTCGTCGCAGCGCAAGGATGCCCAGCGCGCGGGGCTGCGCGCCAACACCGCCCTGGCGGTGGGCATCGCCAACCGCATCGCGAGCGCCATTCACGCCGCGCGCGCGGCCGGGCGCACGCCGCCGGCCGAGCCGCGCTCGTGGAACCTGGAGCTGGTGCCCGACCCGCGCGACCCCGCCGCCGTTCGCGGTGGCGTGCGCGTGACGTTCTGACGCCGGAGGGCTTTCGCATGCGGTTCGCCGGAGCGCTGGTGACGGCGGCACTGCTGCTGGCCGCTCCGGCCTTCACGCCACCCTCGGCCGCCGAGCCTGCGGCGTGGGCCGCCGCGGACACGATCGCGCTGGCCGGCGCCGACGGTGGCGCGCTCGAGCCCGCGGGGTTGGCGTCCGACGCGTTCGGGAACCTCTGGGTGAGCGACGCCGCGCGCCACCGGCTGGTGCGGTTCGACGCGGCCGGCGCGCGGCTCGACGAGACGGGCACGCTGGGCAGCGAGAACAACCAGTTCCGCCGCCCGGGCGCGCTCGCGCGCTGGGGAGCGTCGGCCGTGGTGGTGCTCGATCGCGAGAACCGCCGCGTGGTGGCGTACGACGCGCAGGGCCGGCGCAGCGACTTCGTGGTGGACCTGGCGGCGGCCGAGCTCGAAACGCAGCTGGGACGCGTGGACGGAGTTTCGCTGGCGGCCGACCGTGGCGGCCAGTTGTACGTGGCCGACGGCGATCGCGACCGCGTGCTGGTGTTCGACTTCGCGGGCAGCTTCCAACGCTCGCTGGGCGGAGTGGGCAGCGGCGCGGGCGCGTTCCAGCACCTGGCGGCGCTGGCGGCGGTGCCACGCGGCGGACTGGTGACGGTGGAATGGCTCGCGGGTGGCAAGCGCAAGGGACGCGGCGGCGCGCCGGACAGCGTGACTCCGCCGCGCGCGCGCGTGCAGCGGCTCGAGGTGGGCGGAGCGCCGCTCGCGCAGTGGGAGTTCGCCTGCGGCGCGCGGGCCGAGCTGTCGGTGGCCGTGGACGACGAGGGCCGCGTCGCGGTGGGGGACGGCGCGCGCGGCGAGGTGCGGGTGTTCGACGCCGCGGGAGCGCCGCTGGCGCGGATCCCGGACTGCGGACGGGTCGCTGCCCTGGCCTTTGCGCCCGACGGCGCGCTGCTGGTGGCCGCGCCCGGACGGCTGCTCCGGTTGGCGCCGGTGGTCGCGCGCGCGCAGGACTGACGCATGCGCCCGGGAGTGCGGTCGCTGCTCGCCGCGGCGGCGCTGTGCGTGGCGCTGGCGCCGCCCTCGGTCGCCGCGGTCGTGCCCGACCCGGGCTGCGGCGTGGCCACGCTGGCGCTGCAGGAGGGCGTGCGCCGCTACCGGCTGCCGCACGCGTTCGTGCGCGCCGGCTCGGATTCGCTGTGGACGCGCGCGCGCGCGCTGGTGCGCGGCACCGACTACCTGATCGATCCGCTGCGCGGCGACCTGCGGCTGCTGTTCGACTCCGCGCCCGGCGAGTCGCTGTGGGTGCGCTTCTGCTGGCTCGCCGAGCCGCCGCCGTTCTCGTACTCGCGCCAGCAGTACGCCACCGCGCCGCGCGCGGGCGAGACGCCGCCGGCCGACAGCGCGGCCGCCGGCGCGGTCGCGCGCCCCTCGACCGGCCGCGACATCGGCCAGGCGCCGAGCGGTGCGGCGCTGGCGGTGACGGGCAACAAGACGGTCGCGGTGGAGTTCGGCTCGTCGCAGGACGCGGCGCTGCGCCAGTCGCTCGACCTCGCGGTCAGCGGCACGCTGGCGCCGGGAGTCGAACTGACGGGCGTGCTCACCGACCGCAACCTGCCGCTGTCGGCGGCGGGCAGCACGCAGGATCTGCAGTCGCTCGACCGTGTGCTGATCGAGCTGCGCGCGCCACACGCCAGCGCCAGCCTGGGCGATGTGCCGCTCGCGATCACCACCGGCGAGTTCGGGCGGCTCGAGCGCCGCGTCGAGGGCGTGCGCGGCGAATGGATGCAGGGCGGATTCCGCGGCTCGGTCGCGGCCGCCAGTTCGCAGGGCGAGTTCCACCGCATGCAGTTCAGCGGCGTGGACGGACTGCAGGGGCCCTACACGCTCACCGACCGCCAGGGCGGCACAGGCGTCACCATTGTGGCGGGCAGCGAAGTGGTCACGCTCGACGGCACGCGGCTCACGCGCGGCGAGGGCGCGGACTACTCGCTGGACTACGAGCGGGCGCGGCTGACGTTCTCCAACCGCCGCGCGATCACGTCGGCGTCGCGCATCACCGTGGAGTACCAGTACGCGCTCACGCGCTACCGGCGCAACATCGCGGCGGCCTCCGCGCTGTGGCAGCGCGGCGCGTACAGCCTGTTCGCCACCGCGCTCAATGAAGGAGACGATCGCGGCCGGCCGCTCGACGTCACGTTCGACGCCGCCGACCGGCTGCGGCTGGCCGAGGCGGGCGACGATCCCGCGCTGGCGGTGGGCGAGGGCGTCACCTTTGGCAGCGGCGACTACGACAGCGTGCGCGTGACCGGCGACACGCTCGCCTACGCCTACGCCGGCACGGACTCCGGCGCGTTCAGCGTGCGGTTCGTGCGCGTGGCCGCCGGAAGCGGCGACTATCTGGACTCCAGCCTCGTGGCCGGACGCACCACGTACCGCTGGGTGGGCTCGGGCCGCGGCTCGTTCGTGATCGGGCGCGCGCTGCCGCTGCCCGAGTCGCGCCGGCTGGTGACGCTGGGCGGCAGCGTGACGCGCGGCGGCCTGCGCGTGGACGCCGAGGGAGCCCTGTCGCGCCGTGACCTGAACTCGTTCTCCGCGTTCGACGACGAGGACGACACCGGCGCCGCGGGCCGGGTGAGCGTGGCGCTGGAGGGCGCGGCGCGCGTGCTGCCCGGACGCGCGGGGCTGCAGCTGGGCGCGAGGTCCGTGGAGCGCCGGTTCACGTCATTCTCGACGCTCGAGCGCCCGTTCGCCGAGGAAGACTGGGGGCTGCCGCTGGGCGCCGACCTGGAGCACCAGAAGCGCACCGACGCCTCCGCGTGGTGGCGGCCGGGCGAGCGCATGGAACTGCGCGCCGAGGCGGCGCGCCTGAGCACGCCGGACGGATACTCGGGCACGCGCCGGCGCACCGAGTGGACGAGCGACCGGCTGCTGCACGCGCGCGCCTCGTTCCTGGACGCGGCGGGCGACCTGGCCGGGCGGCGCTTTTCGCTCGGCGGGCGGCAGCGCGCGCAGGGCGAGTTGCGCTGGCCGGGCCGCACGCTGACGCCGTCGCTGCGCGCCGAGCGCGACGTGCGGCGCACGCCGTCGGACGTGGCGGCGCTTCGCGACGTGGCCGAGGAGTGGGGCGCCGACCTCGCGAACGGCTCGCAGGGGGCGTGGCGCTGGTCGGCGGGGCTGTCGCAGCGCCGCGACTGGCACGAGGCGGGGACGACGACCGAGACGCGCGCGCGATCGGTGCGCGCCGGCGGCGAGACTCCGGCCGGCCGCGCGGTGACGGCCAGCCTGAACGCGCAGCGGCGCGTGACGCGCGACGTGGCCTCGGGCGCGAGCGCGGCGGCGGACCTGGCGAGCGCGCGCATGCGCGCCGAGCGCCGCGAGTGGGGGCTGTCGGGCGAGATGAACGTGGAGGTGACGGGCGAGGCCGAGAACCGCCGCGTGCGCGCGCTGCGCTTCGTCGGCGCGGGGCGCGGCGCGTACGACTCGCTGGGCAACTTCGTGGGCACCGGCGACTACGACCTGGTGCTCACCGTGAGTCCGGAGCTGGACCGCTTCGCGCGCGTGGCCACCAGCGCGAGGGGGGGGTGGCGCTTCGGCGAGTCGGAGTCGTGGCGCGGCTCGCGCGTGGACTTCACGCTGGAGACCGAGGCCCGCCGGCGCGGCTCGCTGCAGGGCGCCGACCTGGTGCTGTCCACGGGCCTCGCGCTGGTGGACCCGGCGCTGGTGCGCGGCGTGATCCTGCAGCGGCTGGAGACCGAGCTGGCGCCGGGCTCGCGCGCCGCGGCGCTGCGCCTGCGCGCCGAGCGCCGCGTGTCGGCCGACCGCACGTACGCGAACTTCGCGCAGACCACCGACCAGCGCAGCGGCTCGGTGCGCTGGCGCGCGCGCCCCAGCGCGGGCACCGTGCTCGAGAGCGAGGCGCGCGTGCAGTGGCAGCGCGCGACGCAGGCGTTCGCGGGCGGCGCGTCGTTCACGCGCACGGTGGTGGACGAGACCGCGCTGTCGCAGCTGGTGTGGCAGCCGGGCACGCGCCTGCGCGCGGCGGGCACGGTGGAGGCGGGCTTCTCGCGCCCGCTGGGGCAGACGGCGTTCACGCGCACGATCCGGCTGGGGCCGGACCTCGGAGTGTCGATCGGGCCGCGCGGTCGCGCCGAACTGTCCGCGCGCCGGGCGGTCATCACCGGGCCGCCGGCGGTGAGCGTGCTGCCCAGCGCCGACCCCGCCGGCGCGGCGCGCTGGGACGCGACGGCGCGGTTCGACCTGAGGCTGCACGAGTCCACCACCTTTGGGCTGTCGGCGGGGGTGAAGGAGCGCCCGGGGAGCCGGACGCTGACGACGGGCAGGGCCGAAGTGCGGAGTTTCTTTTGAGCCGTTGCTTTGCTGGCCTCCGGCCAGCGTGCCTGGCGGCACGACTGTCGTGCTGCGTGGTGGGTGCGCGCACCCGCTC
>JADLGX010000198.1 GCA_020849095.1 Candidatus Eiseniibacteriota bacterium | reverse complement strand
GCCGCGCAGGCGGCCCCGCGCGCGGCCGTCGTCGCCATGGCGCTGCTCGCGGCCCGCGCCGCATGGGGGCTGTCGCCGTGGCGGCTGCGCCTGCGCACCGCCATGCTCGGCGTGAGCGAGATCGTGGCGGGGCTGGTGGTGATCGCGCTGGTCGTGTGGGGGCGCTCGCGCGGATTCTGAGCGCGCGCGACGAATGCGCGAAGGGCCGGACGTCCCGCGACGCCCGGCCCTTCGTGTCGGTTGCCGCCGATCAGCGCGCGGCGAGCGGTGAGTCCTTCACCACCACCTTGTGCGCCACGGGACGGCCGCCTTCTTCGCGGTAGTACACCGTCACCTTGGCGTCCTTCACCAGGTCCCCGGTGGTCTTCATGCCGTCATGCCGGCTGAAGACCATCGTCTTCGCCTGCTTGCCGGACTTCTCCACCGTCAGCGAGCCCGCGTCCATCGAGCTGACCACGCCGGTGAACTGGCGGAAGGCGTAGCTCTTCTTCTTCGGGCTGGCCGTCGCGGCCGGCGCGGCGCTCTTGCGGGGCGCCGCCACCGCCTGCGCGGCGGGCAGCGCGACCGTCGCGAGCATCGCGGCGAGCGCGAGCGAGAGAATCCATCGACCCTGCTTCATGCATGTCACCTCCCCTCGATTCCCCGGGGGCAGGGCGCGCGCAACATGCTCGCGCGGAAAACGCGAGTCAAGCGTTTCCCACAGTGTTCATGCGGGTGACGAACGTGTCACCGGCGTGGACGGTGGGCGCGCGGGGCCGGCTCGCCGCGCGCGGCGCGGGCATCGCGCGCCATTGCGTGGCGAAGCGGCGCGAAGCCGTCCACGGCGTGGACGGCGATCAGGCGCGAGCGGGCGGCTTCGGTACCAGCGCCGCGAAGCCGGTCGCCTCGAGCATGCCGGTCGCCGCGAAGTAGAAAGTGGCGAATGCCAGCACGCGCCACGGCTGGTCGATCCACAGCCCGCCGCCCGTCAGGTGCAGCGACGACACGATGCCGGTGCTCACGCCCAGGCGCGGCACCGGCAGGATCGTGGTGATGCCGACGCCCATGAGGTAGCAGAGCGCGCCCGCTCCCCAGCTGGCCTGGAGCGTTTCGCGCGCGCGGCCGTCCTTCGCCTGCGAAAACAGAAGCACGGTGAGTCGGTTGAGCGTGAGCAGCCAGAACGACACGAACGGCCACCATGCGTGAAATGCCAGCGAGAAACCGAGCAGGAAGATCGAGTAGAAGCCGCCGATCGCGACCACGTTGCGCACCTTGCGCGCCGCCGGCTGTTCGCTGACGAGCTGCAGGCCCATGAACGGCGCGGAGTGCACCACCACGAACTCGACGAGCATCGTGAGCAGGATCCACGGGATCACGCCGGGGTGGATCGCCTCGGGGGCGATCCACGTGAGCAGGCACACCGTGGCCATCGCGAAGTCGGGCATGGCGCTGGCCAGGTCGCGAAGGGATCGCGCGGTGTCCGGCGCCGGGGCCGGAGGGCTGCTGTGGGGAAGTGCGCTCACCTGCGCGTCATCGGCCCGCGGCAGCCCTGGCTTCAGGCGCCCGTGGCTCCGGGACGTCCGGCGCGGCCGGCGCGCTCGCGGCTGCGGCGCGCGAATGAGGCGCGGGCCGCGCGCCACACGCCGGCGCTCGCCTCGACCGTGGTTTCGATCGGACGGCCGTAGCCGCCGCCCACCGTGAGCACGACCGGCAGGTCGCGCTCCTCGAGCCACCGGAACACGCGCGCGTCGCGCTCGGCCAGCCCGGCGTGCGTCATGCGCAGCCGGCCCAGCCGGTCGGTGTGCAGCGCGTCCACGCCCGACTGGTACAGCACCAGGTCCGGCGCGTGTGAGTCCAGCGCGTCCGGCACGGTGTCGTGGAGCGCGGCGAGCACCTGGTGGTCGTTGGCGCCGTCGTCCAGCTCCACGTCGAGCGAGCTGATCTCCTTGCGCGTCGGGTAGTTGTTCCGCCCGTGCATGGAGTAGGTGAACACGTCGGGCTCGTCGGCGAACATCACGGCGGTGCCGTTGCCCTGGTGCACGTCCAGGTCGAGCACGAACGGCCGGCGCACGCGGCCTTCGGCGCGCAGCAGCGTGATCGCGATGGCGATGTCGTTGAACAGGCAGTACGCCTCGCCGCGCTCGCGAAAGGCGTGGTGCGTGCCGCCGGCCAGGTTGCCCGCGATGCCGTCCTCGAGCGCCGCGTACGATGCCTGCACGGTGCCGAACGCGGCGGCGCGCGCACGGCGCACCAGCTCGGGCGACCACGGCAGGCCCAGCCGGCGAACCTCGGCCGGCGTCATCTGGCCGTCGATCGCGCGCTGCACGTACTCCGGATCGTGCGCGGCGGTCAGCCACTCGAGCGGCGCCTCTTCCGAGCGCGTGATGTCGGAGCCGCGCAGCGTGCGCTCGCCGACCAGCTTTTCGCGCAGCATGCGGTACTTGGCGATCGGGAACGGATGGTTGGGCGGCAGCGGCAGTTCGATGTGGTCGCTCGTCCATGCGCGCAGGTGCGTCGCGGCTTCAACCGGCATTGCCCCTCACCTTCTGGTACATCGCCAGGCACGCCACTCGCTGAGCCGCGTGGTCCACGATCGGAAACGGATAGGTCTCGCCCAGAGTGACGCCCGCGGAGGCGAGCAGCAAGGGCGGCGCTTCGGCGGGAGCATGCACCTGCGACGCGGGCAGCGCGGCCAGCTCCGGCACCCAGCGCTTCACGTACGCGCCGTCGGGATCGAAGCGCAGTCCCTGCGACGTGGGATTGAAGAT
>JADLGX010000197.1 GCA_020849095.1 Candidatus Eiseniibacteriota bacterium | reverse complement strand
TCCATGGTGAGGGAGGTTCCAAACCAGCTGCCAACGGTTCCATTCTTCCAGATTGTCTGTGTCGCGGGTGTGACAGGCTCCGTCGGGTGAGTCTTCTTCGCGCACCCAGCCATCGTTGCGAGCAGCGCCGCAAGGGCGAGGGTGACAACGGCAGTCCGGCTAGCGAAGGCAGTGTGCATTGGGCGGCCCTTCTTGCGTTAGATGAAGCTCTCTGTGTGGGCGTGCGACAGCCTGCGCATTTCGGTGATCGTGAACGCTCAGATCGCTCCATCGTGAACAGCCAGATCGGCATCGTGAACACCGAGCGGCGGATTCGTGACCGGAGCGGGGCGACGCCGGGGTTTCAGGCGTCGAGTTGAGCGTCCTCCTTTCGCCGGGACGGCCCCTTCAGGGCGATCCGGTGAGCGTTGTGGAGCAGTCGATCACAGATGGCGTCGGCCACGGTAGCTTCGCCGACGTGATCGTGCCAGTGCTCGGTGGCGAACTGGCTGGTGAGGACCGTGGAGCGCATCCCGTAGCGGTCCTCGAAGATCTCGAGCAGGTCGCGGCGATCCTGGTCGCGCAGCGGCGCCAGCCCCCAGTCGTCGATCACGAGCACGTCGATGCGGGCGAGCCGTGCGAGCAGACGCGTGTAGGTGCCGTCGGCATGCGCCAGCGTGAGCTCCTCGAACAGGCGCGGCAGCCGGCGATAGAGCGCACGGAAGCCCGAACGACAGGCCTGGTGCGCGAGCGCGCAGGCGATGAACGTCTTGCCGGTGCCGGTGGGGCCGGTGATGGCGACGTTGTGGTGTTCGCGGATCCACCTCCCAGTCGCGAGCTGCCGGATCAGCGCCTTGTCGAGCTGGCGCTTGGCCGGGTAGTCGACCGCCTCGAGGCTGGCCTGCGTGAGCCGCAGCCGGGCCTCGGTGAGAGCTCGGTGCAACCGGCGGTTCTCGCGCGCAAGGTACTGCGCATCGACGAGCATGCCGAAGCGCTCATCGAACGTGAGTGCGTCATGGTCGGTGCGGCGCTGCTGTTCCTGCCAGGCGGCCGCCATGGCGTCCATCTTCATGGCGGAGAGCTTCTGCTGGGTTGAGGCATCGATCACGAAGTGGTTCCTCCTTCACGGTAGTACTCGGCCCCGCGCAGGTTGTCGTGCGCGACGACGGCAGCGTCGTCGTGCGGGCGTTCGTCCGGGGCGGGCAGCCGGTCGAGGCCGTGCTTGAGGATCGAGTCGACGTGGCGATACGACTTCGCCCCGGCGGCGCGCGCCCGCGCGGCGGCGATCTCGAGCCGTTCGTTGCCGTAGCGCTTGCCCAGGCGCAGCAGCCCCAGGCACGAGCGATAGCCCTGCTCGGGGTGCGGCCGGGCGGCAAGGATCGCCTCGACCAGTGCGCCCGTGTTCGCGCCGATGCCCTGTCCCCAGCGCATGAGCCGGGCCGGTGACCACTCGAGGTGCGCCTGATGGGCCCGGGGCATGTGCTCGGGCACGGTTGTGTGCCGGCCGTGCGTCGCGCTCTTCAAGTGCGAGGCGACACGATCCCCGCGGTGGAACACCTCGACCGTCGTCGCCGTGTGGCGCAGCTCCAGCCGTTCGTGGCGCAGCGTGAACGGCACGCTGTAGTAGTGGCCGTCGAGTTCGACGTGATAGTCGAGGCTCGGCCGGACCAGCTTCCACGACGCGTGCTCGAACCGCTGCGCGGGAAGGGGCTTGAGCGCCGGCCGGTCGAGCTGCTCGAACAGCGCTCTGCGACTGGCGCGGTAGCGCCGCATGGTGCGCGCGTTGAGATCCTCCAGCAGTTCGGCGATGCGCTCATTGAGCGCGTGAAGCGTGAAGAACGTCTCGTGACGCAGCCGCGCGAGGATCCAGCGCTCGACGATCTGCACGCCGACCTCGACCTTGGCCTTGTCGCGAGGACTGGCCGGCCGCGCCGGCAGGATCACCGTGCCGTAGTGCCTCGCCATCTCCTCGTAGCTGCGCTGGATCTCGGGCTCGTAGCGGCAGGCTCGTGTCACGCCCGACTTGAGCTGGTCGGGCACCACCACCGCGGTCACGCCGCCGAGGTACTCGAACGCCCGCACGTGGCTCGCGATCCACTCGGCGATCTGCTGGCTCTCGCTGGCCTCGACGTAGGTCAGGTTCGAGGCCCCGAGCACCGCGACGAACAACTCGACCTCGCGTCGCTCGCCGGTCGCGGGGTCGGTGAGCGTTGGTTTCTTACCGGCGTAGTCGACGAACAGCTTCTCGCCGGCGCGGTGAACCTGCACCATCGACAGCCGACGGTCCGAGCACCACTGCCGGTAGCGCTCGCAGAACTGCGTGTAGCCGTAGCCGTCCGCGTGCTGCTCGCGGTACTCCGTGTGCAGCAGCTCGAGCGTGACGCCGGGCCGCTTGCGCTCGGTGTGGATCCACACCGGATCGGGCAACGGCCGGCGTCGCTGGGCCGCGCTGTCGCCGTAGAGGCGAGTTTCCAGTTCGTCGTCGCCGAACGCTTCGGCGGCCGCCCAGTCGAGACCGGCCGCTCGCGCCCGTCGCTCGACCCCGGAGACCGCGCCAACGCTCACGCCGAGGCTGGCCGCCACTTCGCGATGGCTCCGCCCCAGGCTCCACTTGTACCGCAGGATCTCTCGGATATTCCGCATGGGCAGCCGCTCGGTCGCCATCCTGGCCCCTCGGTGAGGGGCGGATGGACGCCTGGACTCCCCAGCGCCGCTACCCGCTCAGGCATCCGCCCGGTTCGCCGGGCAGGATGGCCTGTTCACGGCGACCGAACCACCTGTTCACGATGCCGATCCAGGTGTTCACGATGCCGATCTGGCCGTTCACGATGCCGATCCCGGTGTTCACGATGTTCCGATCTGGCTGTTCACGATGAACCGATCCGCGTGTTCACGATGGCCGAAATCCGCAGATGGCCGGAACAACCCCTCCAGCGTCTGCGCGCAACGGATGTCGAGTGCAGGGGAACCGCTGTGGAGCGCGGAAGGCGTGGTCTTGTTCCCTCAACTCTTCCAAGAGGAGAACCCGGTGATCGCCAGTGACGGCGCTGGTGGCGCGCTCGTGGCCTGGGACGACTCGCGTGAGGGCAGCCCGGACATCTACATGCAGCGCATCTCGGCGGGTGGCGCTCGCATGTGGGCCGCTTCGGGACTCGGACTGAGCACGGCCGCCGGGGAACAGCGCCAGCCGTGTATCGCGAACATCGGCGGTGGCAACGTGATCGTCGCATGGGGCGACGCGCGGCCGGGCTCCTACGGTGAGGACATCTTCTGCCAGCGCATCGGAGTCGACGGCGCCTATACGGGCCCCGAGCCGTCGATAGTCAGCGTGCGCGACGTGCCGTCCGATCAAGGTGGCAAGCTGCGCATCAAGTGGCGGCGGAGTTACACCGACAGCCTGCCGAGCCTGGGCATCTCGACCTACGGCATCTGGCGGCGCGTCGAGGAGAGCGCCGCGCTGCGCTCCGGCAACCGCGCCCTGCGCACGACCATGAACGGTACTCAGACGCTCTACTGGGAGGGCGTCGGCACCGTGGCGGCGCGCGGGGAATCGACCTACACGTTCACGGTGCTGAGCGGACAGGACTCGACGGCGTCCGGCAATCCACGCACGGTGCTCATGGTAGACGCGCATGCCGCGCGCTGGCCCGGATACTTCAGTTCGACGCCGGACTCGGGCTACTCCGTCGACAATCTCGCCCCGCCCGCGCCCGGTGAAGTGAGTGCGCAGTACGCCGCGGGCACGGCCTCGATCCATTGGGGGCTCAACCCGGCGCCGGACTTCTCGACCTTCCGCATCTACCGCGGCACGAGCTACGGCTTTTCGCCTGGGCCGGCCAACCTGATCGCCGCGCGACGCGACACGGGCTACGTCGATCACCCCAGTGGAACGGTGTTCTACCGGATCTCCGCGGTCGACGTGCACGGAAACGAGAGCCCGGCGGTTGCTGCCTCGCCCGTCGGCATGCTCGACACCGGTGAGCAGCCGCCGTTGTCGTTCTCGCTGGAACGCGTCGGCCCGAATCCGGCGCGCGC
>JADLGX010000196.1 GCA_020849095.1 Candidatus Eiseniibacteriota bacterium | reverse complement strand
TTGCCACGCCGATCTTCTGGTTCTCGTTGTTGTCCACGCCGGTGTAGAACATGAAGTAGGTGATATCGTTGGCTTTGCGCACGATGTGCGGTGCCCACACGTGCCGAGTGTCCCAGGTGCCGGGGACTTGGAGCACATTGCGCGCCTGCACAGTCCAGTTCCGGAGATTGGTCGAGGTCGCGTGACCGAGGTTGCGCTCGTTCCACTCCGGATGACGGGCGTACGTCGTCTCGCCAGGCGCGTCCTGGAAGTGGCGGATGTAGAACACATGCCAGCCGTCGTGGGCGAAAACGAACGTGAAGTCCTTTGGCTGGAGATGAGTCGTGTCGAGGGAGCCGGGGTAGAAGTTGAAGCAGTAGTCCTCCGGCATCTCTGGAGTTGGCACACTATCGGCTGAGAGCTCCGTGAAGGCGACTGCACCTCCGCCCGTCGTGGCTTCGATCGTACAAGCGGGAAGTGGAGCAGCCAGCACGGCGGATGCGTGAATGTGCGAGCTCGATCGGGCGTCGACGTTGAGCGGGAACCGCCAGCTCGCATCGGCGGCGACGAGGTTCAACCCCTCGGTTCCGGCCAGACCGGCTCCTTCCACAGTGACGCTGAACTGCGCGAGTTGGTGGATGGCGGTGGCGCGGAGAATCAGTGGCGCGTAGTCCCCGTCGATCCCTCCGTTGATCGTCGCTTCGTTCGATTCGGTGACCTGCGTCGTGTCGGACGGGTCGAGCGCCATGACCTTCAGTTTGCCGTGACCTCCTGCAGGCAGGTCCACGACGAAGTAGGCCGTGGCCGCATTGCTACTGCCCGACGAGCAGAAGAATGCAGTGATCTGGTTGGCGGCGCTGTCGGCCGGCGAAAAAGGCGGCGCGATCGAGTCCACCTTGGCGGTGTCGACGAGACACGCCTGCTCGAACGGCGAGAACTGAATGCCCAGCGAGTCGGCGGTCCACTGAAGGCGCCAGGAATTGGGCAGCGCCGCTTCGGCAGAGTCGGCCTGCACGACGAGCACTGCCTGGGTGTTCTGCAAGACGGTCAGGTCGGCTGAGCCCGTACTCCACTTCAGCTGGATCGCGCTCGAAGGCTGAGTCGCGAGAAGCAGCAGCACCGCGACAAACTTGACTGTCGCGCGGATCGGCTCTGCAGAGCGCGTGGGCATGGCAAGGTCCTCCCGACCAAGACTGCAGCCAACTGGAAATGAGCCTCACGAAACGGCAGGGCAACCCGGCCGTTCGGACTCATGCGGGAGGACGCACAGCACCGTACGCCTGCGCCCCCCCCCCATGCGCAATCCGCTCAGTCCGCCGGGAGAACGCCAGCGTTGGCGGGGCGGCATGTCGTTCTTGAACGCTCGCGCCTTGCAGCGCCACTGCTCGCCTTCGCGAGCCTCGCCCTGTCGGCGCCGGGTCGCGGCGGATCGCAACGGGGAACAACTGGCCGACAATCGGTTAGGGGCTCAACCCTCTCGCGGGGCGGCAAGGGGCTGTGCCGGAATTGTGCCTGCTTCAGAGGCCGTTCGAGTCCGTCCGAGTCACTTGGAGTCCTCGGAAGTTCGATCGAGCGGCGGGCTCAACTCATTGCGATGGCGAGTACTTCGGTGGCATTCATCGACTTGCTTCACCCAGGCGCGTTCGCGCACGTTCCCATTAAGAGTCAGGTGCTCTACCGACTGAGCTAACGGGTCCCATGTGCCGCGCCCGGAGACGCGGTCGGGGCCATTCGGGCCCCGCCCCCTATATCGGGTGCCCGGGGCGCTGGCAAACGCCCATGGGGATGGCGGAGCCGCTCGAACCGCCGAGCCCAGGATGGGTTCGCCGGGGTGAAGGACGCGTTTCGCCGCGGCTCCGTCAGCGCGAAGGCGGAGCCGCGCCGCCGCCTTCGCGCTGTTCCCGAAGACGCCGCGCGAGTTCCTCCACGTCCCGCTCGGTCAGCACGCGGCAGGCGACCTGGAAGACCACCAGTTCCTCGCGGCGGATGTGCAGGCGAAGCAGGTCCACGAAGTCGCGCGTGACCACGCCGAGGCGCTCGTTGCGAACCCGCCCCGGCGGCGAGGCGAGCGTGGAGGACAGTTCGGCCAGCAGCGCGCGGAGCTCTCCGTGGTCGCTGCTCAGCGGCTCGAGCGTGCCGCACGCCTCGGGAAACGCGCCCGCCATGGCGGGAAAGAGCACATCGTCCTCGGCCGCCATGTGCGTGCCGAACTGGCGCCCGATCTCGGCGACGATCGAACGGACGAGCGCCTCGTCGAGCCCGTCGTGCCGTGCGCGAACGACCGCTTCGAGTTCGTCGATGCGCGCGAGCATGCGAACGTGCTCCAGGCGAAAAGGTGCGAAGAGCCTTTCGCACGCGCGTGTCGAGGAGGATCCGGTCATGGCGGCAGCATCGCGCCGCGCGTGCGGCAGTGGTATGACGGCGGTCATATGGCGCAGGAGTTCGCCCGGCCGTGCCGATCCCGGCTGGCCCAAGGCGCTGATATCGGGCATCCTGCGCCCGTTGCGAGGGCACGCATAGCCGCCCTCTCCGCTTGGAGCGGGTGGACAGGACCGAGGACTTCGCATGACCGACCATCGCGCCGAGCGCGTTCACGCCGCGCTGCGCTCGCTCGCCATCTTTCGCAGCCTGTCCGCCGAGGAGCATTCGCGGCTCGAAACCGCCTGCAGCCTGCGCGAACTGCGCAAGGGCGACGCGCTCTGGAACGCGGGCGACAAGGCCGACGTGCTGTTCGTGCTGGTGAGCGGACGGGTCAAGATCGTGCGCCACGGCAGCAGCGGCGACGTGATCCTGGAGCTGTTCGGCGAGGGCGAGGCCGTCGGTGCCGTCGCGGTGTTCAACCGCATGGCCTACCCCGCCTCGGCGTTCGCGATGGAGCCCTGCTCCGTGCTGTGCATGCCGGCGGCCGAGTACTTCGCGCTGGTGGACCGCAACCCCGACCTGTCGCGCTCGCTGATTCGCGACCTGACGCGGCTCAACATGTCGCTCAGCCGCAAGCTCGAGGAGATGCGCGGCCAGAAGGTGGAAGTGCGCATCGCCCAGTTCTTCCTGACCCTCGCCCAGCGCATGGGGCGCGACACTCCCGAGGGCACCGAGATTCCCATCGCCCTCACGCGCCAGGAGATCGCCGACACCGTGGGCACCACGGTGGAGACCGCCATCCGCACGCTGTCCCGCTGGGGGCGTGAAGGCGTGGTGGTGAGCGGCGAGGGCCGCTTCCTGGTTCCCTCGTGCGACGCGCTGCGCGCCATCGTGGACGGTACCGCCGAGGGCTGAGCGGCGGACTGCGCGCGAAGCGCTCGCCCCCGGCCCGCAGCCACCGCGAAGAGTGGCCGCCGAGCGCTCAACTGGCCTTTGATCGAGGAGCGCTCGCTCTCACTGGACCACCACGATTTGTCGCGACCGGCGCTCGCGCTCCGCTTCGAACTGGACCCAGTAGCACCCCGGCTCGAGCGACTCGCCACTTTCGCGGGCCGGGCGCCAGGTGAGGCGGTGCTCGCCGGCGTCGCGGACCCCGGACTCGACCACCGACATCAGCCGGCCCGAGAGATCGAGCACACTCACCCGCACCTCGGATCGAGCCGAGAGCGAGTAGTCGAATGTGATGCGGTCCCGCACCGGGTTCGGCCACGGGGCCGAGAACGCGAACTCCGGCTGCAGCGGAATGGCGAGCGAGATGGCCGCCGAGTGCCGCAGCTCGCCGTCCTGAGACCATTGCAACCGGTAGGCGTAGCGCGCGCCACGCTCGACCGCGCAGTCGCGCACGGCCCACAGCTCGTCACCCTCGTCGGTCGGTGAGCCGATCGCGACCCACTCGCCGCCGTCGGGCTGTCGCTGCACCGTGAAGACGACTCCCGGATCCACCGACGCGTGCCAGCGAACCTCGGCACAACCCTGGATGAAGCTGGCGGAGATCGCCGACGCGTTGGTCGCGGTGACGACACCGCCGAGGGTGCCGTCGGCGTTCACGTGCTGGATGTAGAGGTCGGGCGAGGTCGCTGCATTGCGATAGTCCACCCAGCAGTAGAACGCGCCGCCGGAGGAATCGGGAGCGACCAACTGGGACGTATAAGTCCCTCGATCCTGCACACCGGCTGCCGTGCAAACAGGCACGAGCGACTGCGGCCACTTCGCAGAGCCATCGGGACCTACATATTGTCCGTACAAATCGTAGGTCGGAGAGCCGCCGAACACACAAAGAGCGAAACCGCCCTCGCCATCTGGACTGCCCTGCACGCCCCGGTTCGGGAGCGCAAGTTGAAAGGCTGCCCGGCCACGGTCGGGCCAGACGGGAGTGGCGGTCGTGTCGAATCGCTGCACGCGGAAGATGCCGTTCGTTGAGTCGAATGTGTCTCGCCAGCTGAGCAGCACCTCACCAGGCACGTCGGTGAAAGTAACCACGCCGATTCCGCCGGGCCCCCTGTCCGGCTCGTTCGCGTAGGGCAGGCCGTCAGAGGGCCAGCCGCGAAACGGCTCTCCGTCAGCCCCGACGTTGAAGAGCCGTAGATCCCCGTAGGTGGCGTCATCCCCGAAGTAGAAATAGCAGCCACTCAGTCCGCCGACACCGTTTGGGGCAAGTCTGCCCTGAGTGGCAGGCGTCGGCAGGAGTCGCTTGCCTCCGGCTGCCCAGCGGGTGTTGCCCTCGAGGTCGAGACACTGTCCGTAGATACCCGGCGTGCCTGTGCGCCCATCGGTCCAGGTGATGGCGACCGTGCTGTCGGAAATCGAACATATCCTGGGCTCATAAACAGGCTGGAAGAACTCGCGCAGGACGATTGGGGCCGGCCAGGCGAGCGAGCCATCCGCGCGCTGGCGGATCGCCACGATTCTGGTTCCATTGACGCTGTCACCAATTCCCGCATACACCTTGCTTCCGTCCGGAAACACCGCGACGGTATTGTTCAGGTCAACCACGCTCACTGCCATGACGACGCCGCCGGGCGTCCACAGCGCGGCACCAGTGGAATCAAAGCACTGCGCTCTCAGCTTGAAATCCACGGACGACAACCAGGTCACGACGATGGCACCCGGGCCATTCGGGGCCAGAGTCATATTCCCGACAGCAATCGTGCGATCGGCAACCTGCAGCCCCTGTTCGGGCCAGCCCGGCGACTCACCCGCGGCATTGAATCGCTTCAGTCGAGCCTCTTCGAACCCGGTCCGAATGTCCGCCCAGAAGCAGAAGACGCCTCCGACGCCGTCGGGCAGGAGGCGAAATTCCTCCTGGTTCCCCGCTGTATCGCAGACTGCGATGCCACCGATACCCGGACTCGAAGGCCAGGCGGCAAGCGCCCCCCTCACCCCCGACATCGTACAGAGCGCAAGCGCGACAAGGGAGACGGCTGGCAGGCAGGCGAAACGCCAGCGCGAGCTGGTCACCATGACAGGGCGCTCTTTCACAGCGGGAAAGCCTTGACGATCTGCCATGAGCCTTCCACGAACATCAACAGTTTGGGCACGGTGGCGTCAATCACCATGTCGCCCTGTCGCCACCCCGGCCACTCCTGCCGCTGATCTTCGGTCAGCGTGGGCACGTTCGCGATGTGCCGCCATCCCGAATCGGGGCCAGCGGAATAGATGAGGGCGTGCGGACCGGCCTCATCCGTCGTCAGAGCTTCCACCGCGATGGTGCCTTCCCGCGCCAGCATGGCCTGGTTGTCCAGGACGTTCGCGGAGCGCTGCGCTGGCGTGGAGCGCGGCACGATCAGGCCGCGCGTTCCCAAGACATGGGTATGGAGTGGGACGTTCGAATGCGTCAGCGGCGGGAACTCCAGCGCCCCGGCGTCCGACTGAGTCGCATCCCTTGCAACCCCGGCTCCCGCAAGCACGATGTGTTCGTTGTCGTAGATCCCCCCGGCGTCCGCATTGAGGACGACCGCCTCACGATCCAGCGGGACCCACTGGCCCTCTGGGTTCAGTTCGGACAACGCGGTGCTCGACATCGCGCAGGGTTGCTCGATGTGAAGCCCCTTCACGCCATCCTTCTCGCAGTAGATGCACCGCAACTTGCCGCCCGAGACGCCATGCCGCGCAAAGAACACGTTTCGCAACGAAACAGCGCGATTGCGCTGGGAGAATGCGACGAAGTACTGCGGGGCGTACGGCGCTCCTTCGTTGGGAAGCTGCGGCGTCAGGTGCCGGTCATTCTCGAAGTACACGGTGTCGAGCACGACGGCCTCACAACCCACGAACTTCACCCAGGGGCGAGAAGTGCCAGTTGAGTCCCCCTCCGGGCTCGTCCCCTCGAACGTCCACTTGTGGAAGGAGGCATGGGTCACGCCCCGAATGTAGGCGTAGTAGGCCGGCGCGCTCGCCTGCCCGACGCCGTGGGCAAGCGCCGCGCCCTCGGAGAAGAAGATCGTCGTGCAGCCGAGTCCCGCGAAGATCCCGCCGAACTTCTTCGACTCGATGATCTTCACACGGTTCACCGTCACCCAGAACGAGAGAGTGCCGCCGTTCTGGCCGCTCGGGGCCGACGCGTATTCTTCCTCGGTGATGCCGTCCGACTGATGGCCGTGCCCCGGAATACTCAGCCCCCAGCCCGGCGCGCGCTTCACGACCAGGTCTTCGAGTACGACGGACCTGAGAGGCAGGAATCCGCCCTTCTCGTACTCGGTCTGCGATGAATTCGTACCCGGATGCGGATGTGCATCCACGACGTTTCGACGACCGACCATGATGCCCGCACCAAGGTGCTCAGCTGACGAAATACCCCCCGAATCGTTCCGCAAGACCATGTTCCGCACGCTCGTGTCGTTACCGCGCAAGCGCAGCATGCTGGTGTTCGTCGTCCACACGAGGACAGTTCCCTTGTCGCCCTCGTGGTTCGAGCCCTCGCCCACCAAGTGGCAGGGCCGATCGCACGGCGTGTAGAGCGTCTCGGTCAGGGTCCATAGCCCGGCGGGGATGAACACCGTGCCGCCCTCGGGCGGCAATGCGTCGATCGCCGCCTGGATGGACTCGAAGTTCCTCACGTCGATCGTCGACGTGCCACGTGACAGCAGGAATCCCGCCCGGGCCAGGCGCCGACGCTCGGAAGAGAGGCCACCACCGAATACCGTGAAATCGAGCACCGACTCGGTTGCATAGAACTCCCAACGGCCAGCACTGCCGGTGCGCGGGAGCACATCGCCATACGCGTGGGCGAGGTTGGCATCCCAGTAGAGTGCCGAGACTGGGGTCGCCACGAACAACTCGTCATCGGGTTCCAGCAGGATGTACGCACCGTAGTTCTGCAGGGTGAGAACCGTTCGAGCCGAGTTCACGGAAACCACGCTGAGTTGGAAGTCCGGATAGTCTCGCCCCGCGACGCGGAGAAGATCGCCTGCCGTGAGTGCGCGAGCGTTCGCCACGGGCACTTCCACCGTGTCCTGCTCGTACAACTCCACCATCTGCGACACCACGATGCTCCTGCTGCCCGTGCAGTAGACGAACGCCCCGACTGCTGCGGCGGCTTCGGGTGTGTTGTCCAGAAACTCTGCGCCTTCGTAACGGTAGATCGGGTTCGGCATGCGGCCCTCGCGGCAGGTGAACGACTCGATTCAGGTTTCGTCGTCCCAACTGCCGCAAGTAGTACTCCCGCACCCCCCCCCCTATTGCAAGAAGATTCTCGGAAGTTCGAGCTTTATTCGTACTTCACCATTTCTGCCACCAACGGCCGCGCGAGTTGCACCGACCAGAACACTCGAGCGACGCAAGGCCAAGCCAGAGGTCGCAGTGCGTCCTCTGTTGCCGCATGTCACTGGAACCCCAAAGACCCGCGGCCGCCCCGTGGGGCGGCCGCCAGAAGATCACCTATCGAGCGTTCGAGGTTCACTCCGGCTCACTTCAAGAAGACCAGCGAGCGGTGGAAGCTGCCCTGCCGCGTGACGAGCCGGGCGTAGTAGACGCCGGCGGGCGCGAGCGAACCCGCGTCGTCGCGGCCGTCCCACGCGACCTGGTACTGCCCCGCCTCACGAGTCCCGCTCACCAGGCGGCGCACCATGCGGCCGTCCACCGAGTAGAGCGCCAGTTCCACCGAGCCGCCCTGCGCCAGCGCGAACGAGAGGTTCGCGTTCGCACGGAACGGGTTGGGCGAGACGCGGCTGAACGCGGTCACCAGCGGCTGCGAAGGAATGACCGGAGTCCGCGTGGTCACCGGCACGCGCGTGTTGCCCGCGTCACGGCCGTCGGCGCCGGCCAGTTCGATCCCGGGCTCGCCCGGGCCGATCCGGCGGAAAGTGACCGAGGCGATCGTGCCTTCGCCCGCCAGACCGCTGCTCACTCCCATCATCGCCACGTCCACCACGCCGGGAGCGCCGCTCACCACGACCGCGCCGAGGTCGTCCGCCAGCACGCCGGGCACCATGGACTCGAGCTCGACCACGGCGGGGTTCCACGCGAGCTTGCTGGAGATTCCCTGCATGAGCCCGGTGCCGCGCAGGTTCAGGTTCACCGTCAGGCGGCCGTCGCTCGTGAACGCCGCCGGCACGTCCACGTTCAGCTCGTCCGCGCTCGCCGCCTTCAGCATGGGGCGGGCAGCCATCTGCGGAGCGGAGACCAGCTGGTAGTTGATGGCGAACATGATGAGGTCTTCGAAGTCGAGGCGGTTGTCCGTCAACGGCCGGCCGTTCACCGAGGCGTTAGTCGTGGGCCCCACGTCGAGGTAGTCGAACGCGGTCACCGCGGCGCCGATGAGTCCGTAGTGCGAGCCGAGCAGCGAAACGTCCGAGATATCCACCTCGTTGTCGCCCAGGCCGGGCGTGGTGCCGTCGGTGACGTCGCCCAGGTGGTAGTTGAGCAGCCCTCCCACCACGTTGGAGACGGGCGAGACGGTGCCGAACGTGTCGGTCACGAACGCCGTGTAGAACCACAGGTCGCGCCCGGCCACCTCGTCGGTCTCACCCGAGACCGTGACCGCGGTCGCGACCCACGGCGCGGACGGCGGGTACACGGGCACCGCGGGCGTGGCGCCCGAGCCGTCGTCGTACTCGGGATAGCTGCCGTAGGGCGCGCGGTACACCGCGACCGTGCTGCTGGCGGGCAGCGCCGGCCAGCTGAGCAGGATCTTCGTGGTGCCGTCGGTGTCGTTGCCCGTCTTGACCTGCGAGCCCGACAGCACCAGCGCCGGCACCGAGGGGTTGGCCTCGAAGCTCGCCGCGATCGTGTGGCCGGCCGTGACGTTGGTGAACGTGTAGCTGCTCACCGCGCCCACGCTGACCGCGTCCACCAGCACGTCGAGCGTGTGGAAGCCGGA
>JADLGX010000195.1 GCA_020849095.1 Candidatus Eiseniibacteriota bacterium | reverse complement strand
TCGCGCGCGCCCGAGCGGCGCAGCAGGCGGACCAGCTTGCGGCTCGTGGTGCCGCGCACGATCGAGTCGTCCACCACCACGATGCGCCGGCCTTCGAGAATGTCGCGCACGGGGTTGAACTTCACGCGCACGCCGAAGTCGCGCCCGGCCTGCTGCGGCTGGATGAACGTGCGCCCCACGTAATGGTTGCGGATCAGTCCCAGCTCGTAGCGCAGCCCGGACTCCTCGGCGAATCCCAGCGCGATGGAGTTGCTCGAGTCCGGAACCGAAATGACCAGGTCGGCGTCCGCCGGATGCTCCTTGGCCAGCTGGTGCCCCAGCCGGCGCCGCACCGCGTCCACCGTCACGCCGAACACGCGGCTGTCGGGGCGCGAGAAGTAGATGTGCTCGAAGATGCAGTGCTGCAGCGGTTCGGCGGCGGGCAGCGCCTGGCGCGCCCGCATGCCCTGCGGGTCGATCGTGATCATCTCGCCCGGCTCGACCTCGCGCAGGAAGTCCGCGCCCACCAGGTCGAGCGCGCAGGTCTCGCTCGCGACCACGTAGCCGTCGCCGAGCCGGCCGATGCACAGCGGGCGGAAGCCGTGCGGGTCGCGCAGCGCGATCACCTTCTCGCGGGTCAGCACCACGATCGAATAGGCGCCGCTCACCTGGCGCGCCGCCTCGGTGAGCGCCTGCTCGATGTCGTCCAGCTGCGAGAGCGCCACGAGGTGCAGGAACACCTCGGTGTCGAGGGTGGTCTGGAAGATCGAGCCGGACTCCTCGAGGCTGCTGCGCAGCTCGCGCGCGTTCGTGAGGTTGCCGTTGTGCGCCAGCGCGAGCGGACCGCCGCGATACACGACCCGCAGCGGCTGCGTGTTCTCGAGCGTCAGCCCGCCCGCCGTGGAATAGCGGTTGTGCCCGATGGCGAGCTGCCCTTTCAGGTCGAGCAGGCTCGCCGAATCGTAGACGTCCGAAACGAGCCCGATGCCCTTGAGCACGTGGAAGTCGCCCTGCTCGTCGCAGGACACCACGCCCGTCGCCTCCTGCCCGCGGTGCTGCAGGGCGTGCAGGCCCAGCGCCGTGATTTCCGCCGCTCGCGGCACGCCGACCGCCGCGAACACGCCGCACTCCTCGTTCCACGCCTTGTCCGGGGACCAACCGCTCATGACCCGCTCCCCCTTCGCGCGCGCACCGTCCGGGTGGCGCTCCTGCGTGAGATCCAGTCGGCCGGCAACTCTCCGCCGGCGGCCAGCAGCCGCCAGTCCTGCGCATGCGGATTGCACAGCAATCCCGTTTCGCTCGACGTGGTCACCGCGAGCGCTTCGGCGCGTCCCTCGTCGGCCGCGCCGTCTTCCCAGCGCATGGCCCACAGCACACCCTCGCGCACCTCGATGCGCGCGCCACCATCGTGCCTCCACCAGCGCTCGGCCGCGGGCCGGCGCTCGCCGCCGCGCTCGGTGACGAGCAGCAGCACCTCGCCCGCCGCGAACGGCCCCGGCGCCCCGGCGCCCAGCAGCGAGCCGCGCTCCTTGCTGGGATTCCAGAACTGGGTCGAGCGGTGCATGCGCGATTCGATCTCGTCCGGCGCGGGCAGCTCGCCCTTCAGTTCGAAGAGCCGGAAGCGCCGCAGCGACGCGAGCCGGTCCCCGGCCGCCAGCCGTGCGCGCGCCACCTGCAGCGCGCTCGTCGCCTCGGGATCGTTCGCACGCAGTTCCACCAGCACCAGCGCGGCCGTCTTCTGCGCCGTCGTCATCGCGCCTCCGCGAGATGCGCGCCGAGCGCGCGGAAGAGCAGCATGCCGGGCGAGTCGGCCATGGGATCGCCGCCCTCCTGGAGCGCCGCGTCGCGGCGGGCGCCCCATTCGCCGCCCGTCTCGCGCGAGATCGCGCCCAGGTCGAGCACGCGCTCGGGGTGCGGCATCATCGCGAGCACGTTGCCGGCGGCATTGCAGACGGCGGCGGCGGCCAGTTCGGAACCGTTGGGAAGGTCGGGAAACTCCGCGGCCACCTCGCCCGCGGGCGTCGCGTAGCGCAGCGGGATCTGGCCGGCGGCGAGCAGGCGCGCCATGGCGCCGCGGCCCGAGGCGGTGAAACGCCCTTCGCCGTGCGCGACGGGCAGCGGCAGCAGCGTGCCGGCCGACAGCGCGCGGGTGAACACGCAGGAGCTCTCCTCGACCCGGCACAGCACCCAGCGCGAGTAGTAGCCCGAGCGGCGCGGCGCGCGGTTGCGCGCCAGCGCGAGTTCCACCTTGCCGCTGCCGGGCACGAGGCCGGCCTCGACCAGCACCTGCGCGCCGTTGCAGATGCCCAGCACGGGCTTGCCGTCCCGGGCCTCGGCCGCGAGCGCCGCCAGCATCGGGTCCTTGGCCGCGAGCGCGCCGGCCCGCACGCGGTCCTGGTAAGAGAACCCGCCGGGCAGCACATAGCCGTCGAACGCCGCGAGGTGCGAAGCCGGCCGGGTCCAGCGGAAGACCTCGCCGTCCAGCCCGGCGCGCTCCAGCGCCCGCACCGTCTCGCCCTCGCAGTTCACACCGGGAAACTGCAGCACCGCCACACGCGCCCCGCTCACGCTCCCTCCTCGTTCCAGCGCCGCGGCAGCGAATAGGCCGCCGCCTCGCGCAGTTCGTCGACGGTCCAGGAAACGCGCTCGGCGCCCGGCAGCAGGAGCCGCAGCGTGGGCGACGCCGACACGGTCCCGATCGGCCACGCCACCACGCCGTGCTCGCGCGCCGCCTGCGAGAACCTCGGCAGGCGCTCGAAGCTCACTTCGTAGACGATCGCCGGGCGCTCGCAGAAGAGCGCCACGGCCGGCTCGACTCCGAGCGAGTCGAGGTTCACTTCGACGCCCGCCTGCGAGCCGCGCGGGGCCGACATGGCCATCTCGGCCAGCGTCACGGCCAGCCCGCCGTCCGAAACGTCGTGCGCCGCGAGCGCCCAGCGCCCGCGCGCGACCGCCACGGCGAACGCCTGGAGCCGGGCCTCGTGCTCGAGCGACAGTCCGGGCGGAGGCCCTCCGCCCTCGCGCAGCACCTCTCGGCGGTACGCCGAACCCTCGAGCCCTTCGCGCGGCTCCCCGACCAGCACGAGCACGTGCCCGGCGGCGGCGAGCCCCTGCCCGAGCAGCAGGCCCACGTCGTCCACCACTCCGGCGCACATCACGATCGGCGACGGCGGAATCGCCGCGTCGCCCACCTGGTTGTACAGGCTGACGTTTCCGCTCACGAACGGCAGCGCCTCGCCGGGCGAAGCGAGCCCGCCGAGCGCGCAGGCCGCCGCGCCGAGCCCCTCGATGGTCGCCTCGAGGTCGCCCATCACCTCGGGATCCTCGGGATGACCGAAGTTGAGGCAGTCGGTCAGCGCCCACGGCCGCGCTCCCACGACCGCGCAGTTGCGAGCCGCTTCGGCGACGGCGTGACGCGCGCCGAGGTCGGGATCGCCCGCGCACCAGTGCGGATTGCCGCCGACCGCGAACGCGATGCCCATGGCGCGATCGGGCTTCACCCGGATCACCGCGGCGTCGCCCTCGCCCGGCCGCATCCAGGTGCGCCCCTGCACCTCGGAGTCGTAATGCCGGTACAGGTACTCGCGCGAGCCCAGGTGGTCGCCCTTGAGCAGCGTGAGCAGCGCCGCGCGCGCGTCCACGGCGCGCCGCCGCCGGGGCGCGGCCACCTTGCGCTGGCGCGGGCGCGACGGGCGCTCCGCGCGGCGGCCGGTGGTGATGGCCTCGACCTCGCAATCCACGAGCACTTCGTCGCCCCACGTCACGACGTAGCGCCGCTCAGGGATCGCCTCGCCGATCACGCGCGCCCCCGCGCCCGGATACACGGTCGCGAGCGCGAACTCCTCGTTGTAGATCTTCAGCAGCTCGCCGGCCCAGCCGGCGGGCACGACCCAGCAGTAGCGCTCCTGCGTCTCGGCGCAGAGCAGCACCTCGGGCGGCAGCGGGCGCTCCACCCGGTGCGCGTCGTCGAGACGGATGCGCGCGCCGCAGCCGCCGGCAGCGGCCAGCTCGCTCGTCGCGCAGGCGATGCCGCCGGCGCCGAGGTCCTTGAACCCGCACGGGATTCGCTCGGCACGCACGCGGCGGAACACCTCGTAGGTCGCCACGTTGAGCACGCGCTTGAGGAAGGGATCGGGCAGCTGCACGGCGCCGCGCTGGTCCTCCTGCCCCAGTTCGCCCGACGCGAACGCCGCGCCACCGAAGCCGCTTTCGTCGGTGGGCTTGCCGATCAGCACGAACGCCCACGGTCCCGTGCCATCCGGCACGCGGCTGCGCAGCACTCCGCCGGCGGGCGCGAAGCCCACCGCCATGGCGTTGACGAGGCAGTTGGTGTCGAACCCGGGGTCGAAGACGGTGTCGCCACCCAGGTTGGGCACTCCGAGCGCATTGCCGTAGTCCGCGATTCCCTGCACCACTCCGCGCATGACGTCGCGAGAATGCACGCTGAGCGCGGGCGAGCCGAAGCGCAAAGAGTCCAGCACGCCGACCACCTCGGCGCCCATGCACACGATGTCGCGCACGATGCCGCCGATGCCCGTGGCCGCCCCTTCGACCGGCAGCACCTGGCTCGGATGGTTGTGGCTCTCGTGACCCAGCACCAGCACCGTGTCGTCGCAGGGCGCCGGCAGCGCCACGACACCGGCGTCCTCGCCCGGGCCGATCACCACCTGCGGCGCATGGGTCGGCAGCCGCTTGAGCAGGTGACGGGTGGACTTGTACGAGCAGTGCTCGCTCCACAGGATGCCGAAGAGCACCGCCTCGGCCCAGCGGGGCGGACGGCCGAGCAGCGTTCCGAGCAGCGCCACTTCCTCGGCGTCGAGCGCCACTCCGCGCGCGCGCAGCCGCGCGGACACGGCGGCGGGGTCACGCGCTTCCTCGAGGGTCCAGGCGTCGTGTGAGGCGGTTGCCGTGCTCATGGGATGGGCTCCTCGGCGCGGGCGAAGATCGCGTCCACGCTGCGCAAGTAGTGGTCGAGTTCGAAGCACCGGGCCAGGCCGTCGGCGCCGAGCAGTCCGGTGACGGCGGGGTCGGCCTCGAGCGCGGCGCGGAATGGCGCTCCGCCGTCCGCCGCCGTGATCGCGTGCCCCTGCACCACGCGGTAGGCGGCGTCGCGGGCCATGCCCGCCTCCGTGAGCGCGAGCAGCACACGCTGCGAGAACACCAGCCCGCCCCCGGAATCCAGGTTGGCGAGCATGCGGGCGGGATTCACGCGCAGTCCCTCGATCACGTACACGAGGTCGTGCGCCATCGAGTGCGCGGTGAAGAAGGCGTCGGGCAGGATCACGCGCTCGACCGACGAGTGACTGATGTCGCGCTCGTGCCAGAGCGGCTGGTTCTCCAGCCCCGCAATGGCGTACGCGCGCAGGAGCCGCGCCATGCCGCAGACGCGCTCGCTGCGGATGGGATTGCGCTTGTGGGGCATCGCCGAGGAGCCCTTCTGCTTATCGGTGAACGGCTCCTCGGCCTCGCGCACCTCGGTGCGCATCAGGTGCCGGACCTCGAGCGCGATCTTCTCCATGGTTCCGCCGAGCACGGCGACGGCGCACAGGAGCGCCGCGTGGCGGTCGCGCTGCACGACCTGGTTCGCGACCGGCTCGGGCTCGAGCCCGAGCGAGCGCAACGCGCTCTCCTCCACCTCGGCATCGAGATGGACCAGCGTGCCCACGGCGCCGCTGAACTTGCCCACGGCGCAGCCGCGCAGCCCTTCCTGCAGGCGGTCGAGCCCGCGGCCCAGTTCCTCGGACCACACGAGGCACTTGAGCCCGAACGTGATGGGCTCGGCGTGCACGCCGTGACTTCGTCCGGCCATCGGAGTGCGGCGGTGCTTCTGCGCCAGCGCCCACGCCGCGCGGTGCAGCCGGCGCACCTGCGGAACCAGCACGGCGCCCGCCTCGCGAACCTGCAGCGCGAGCGCGGTGTCCACCAGGTCGCTCGACGTCATTCCGGTGTGCAGGTGGCGGGCGTCGTCGCCCACCGACTCGGCGACCATCGAGAGGAACGCGATCACGTCGTGGTGCACCTCGGACTCGATCTCGAGCATGCGCTCGAGCCGCAATCGCGCCTGCGCGCGGATGCGCGCCGCGGTTCCGGCCGGCACGTCGCCCCGCTCCTCGCGCGCGGCAGTGGCGGCCAGTTCCACGTCGAGCCACAGCTCGAGCCGGCGCTCGTCGCTCCACACCTTCGCCATCTCGGGTCTGCAGTAGCGTGCGATCATGTCAGCGGGGCGCCTCTTCGAGAGTGATGCGGAACGTGAGCTTCTTGCCGTCTCGTTCGACCTCCAGCCCCAGCACGTCGCCCACCTGCGCGCCGTAGATGCCGGCCTGCGCGTCGTCCACGTTGTTGGTGTCGCGGCCGTTCACCTTGCGGATCCGGTCGCCCACCTGCACCCCGGCGCGCGCGGCAGGGCCGCGGGCATCGACCCGCGAAACCACGAGGCCGCCGCTGTCCGTCCAGCCCAGCCGGCGCGCCATCATCTCGGTCACCTGCTGCACCTGCATGCCGGGCCAGGCCGACCGCACGCGGCCGTATTCGCGGATCTCGGCCAGGATCTTCTTGGCCATGTTGATCGGAATGGCGAAGCCGAGTCCGATGGAGCCGCCGTTCTGGGTGAAGATGAACGTGTTGATGCCGATCAGCTCGCCGTCGCCGTTGACCAGCGCGCCGCCGCTGTTGCCGGGATTGATGGCCGCGTCGGTCTGCAGCATGTTCTTGTAGATGCCCGATTCCGTGGCCTCGCCCTTGATGTCGCGCCGCGTCGCGCTGATCACCCCGGCCGTGACCGTGGGCTGCGAGTCGTCGAGCAGGAACCCGAACGGGTTACCGATCGCGATGGCCCACTCGCCCACCATGAGGTTGTCGCTGTCCCCCATGGGCGCGACGGGCAGCTTCTCGCCCTCGCCTTTTTCGATCTTGAGCACCGCGAGGTCGTACACCTCGGAGTCGCCGAGCAACTTGGCGTCGTAGTGGCGCCCATCGGGCAGGTTCACGCGGATCTCGTCGGCGCCCCGCACCACGTGCGAGTTGGTCAGCACGATTCCGCCGGCGTCCACGATCACGCCCGAGCCCAGCCCGGGAACGCGCTGGCGGTATTCGCTGCGCGGAAAGAAGCGGTCGAAGAACTCGTCGCGGAACGCGCCGCCGAACGGGTCCTGGCGCACCACCTTGGTGGTGACCACGCTCACCGAGACGACCGCGGGGCTGACGCGCTGGGCCGCGACGACGATCGCCGTGCGGCGCGATCCGTCGAGATCCCCGGCGGTTCCCTTCGCGCGCGGCGGGGCCGCGACCACGGCCGCCATCACACCCACTCCGAGCAGCAGTCCCACGACGAACACTCCGGTCACCGCGAAGCGCTTCATGCCGGCACTTCCTCCCCTTCGAAAAGGACGGCCTCGAGACTCAGTCCCCATGGCGCCACCGTCGAACCGCCGGTCGCGCGCGACCGGGCCGCGAGGATCCTCGCCATGCTGGCCGCGGGATCCGCGTCACGGCTGACCTCGATGGCCGTTCCCACCACGTTGCGGACCATGTGATACAGGAAATGGTCCGCCTGCACTTCGAACATCCAGCCCAGCTCCCAGCGCGTCCAGCGCGCGAAGTCGATCCGGCACACGGGATTCACGATCGAGCTGCCCTGGGACTCGAAGCTGGAGCAGTCGTGTGTTCCCGCGAGCGCCTGCGCCGAGCGCACCATGCCCTGCGCGTCGTACCGGCGCGCCGGGTGCCAGGCGAAGCGCCCGAACATCACGTCGGGCCGGTCGAGCATGCGGTACTGGTAGCGTCGCGCCCGCGCGCTGTGCCGGGCGTGGAATCCCGCCGGAGCGTCGCACGCCTCCACGATCCGCACGTCGCGCGGCATGCGCTTGTTGGCGAGCGCGCCGATGGCCTTGCCGGGCAGCCGCGTGGACGCCAGGAACGAAGCCACCTGGCCGCGCGCGTGCACTCCGGCATCCGTCCGTCCCGCGCCGTTCACCGCAAGCTCCTCTACGTCGAGCACGTCCCGAATCGCCCGCTCGAGCTCGCCCTGCACGGTGCGCAGCCCGGGCTGGCGCTGCCAGCCGTGAAAATCCGTTCCGTCGTAAGCCACCGTGAGCCGGTAGGGTCTCGGCTCGGTCACGACGCGTTCTTGCCCGCGCCCAGCCAGCGCTCGGCGATCTGCACCGCGTTCAGCGCGGCGCCCTTGCGCAGGTTGTCCGACACGAGGAAGAACGCGAGCCCGTTCTCCTCGGCCAGGTCCACGCGCGCGCGCCCCACCACGACCGGGTCGCGTCCCGCCACGTCGAGCGGCATCGGGTAGACGGCCGTCGCGGGGTCGTCCTGCACCTCGATTCCGGGGAACGCCGCCCACGCCTCGCGCGCGTCCTCCGGCAGCACCGGACGGTCGAAGTACGCGTGAACCGAGGCGCTGTGCCCGATGCGCACCGGCACGCGGACCGCGGTCACCGACACCGGCAGGCCGGGCATACCGAGGATCTTGCGCGTCTCCCAGACGACCTTCATCTCCTCGCGCGTGTAGCCGTTGTCCTCGAAGCGGTCGATGTGCGGGATGCAGTTGAACGCGTACGGCGGACGGCCGTCGGCGAGCGGCGGCGGCCGCCGGCCGCCGAGCCCCGCGACGACGCCGGCTTCGAGCGCGTCGAGCGCGGCGCTGCCGGCGCCCGAGACCGACTGGTAAGTGGAGACGACCAGCTTGCGCAGCCGCCCCAGCGGCCGCAGCGCCGCGAGCGCCATCACGACCGGCGCGGCGGAGCAGTTGGGATTGGCGACGAGCGTGGGGCGCGAGTCGAGCAGCTCGCCGTTCACCTCGGGCACCACCAGCGGGATCTCGTCCACGTAGCGATAGGCGCTGCTGTTGTCGATCACCACCGCGCCCGCGGCGCGCGCGACGGGCGACCACTGCTGGGCGAGCGGGTTCTTCACCGCGAACAGCGCGATCTCGCAGCCCGCGAACGAATCCGGCCCGATCGCTTCGACGGGAATCGTGCCGCCGCGAAAGTCCAGGCTCTTGCCCGCGCTGCCGGGGCTGGCCAGCGCCCGCACGGAGGCGCAGGGAAAGCCGCGCTCCTCGAGAATGGCGAGCATGGACCGGCCAACCTGGCCGGTCGCTCCCAGAATGGCAACAGTGCGACTCACGTGGGTCTCCCGGTAGTCGGCGTCACGGCGCGGACGGGGCCAGGGACTGGCAACGGGGCCGGAGTTCCCGGCGCTCCGCATGGCGGACAGCGTGGGTGCGAAAGGAAGGCCGCACGATAGTGCCGCCCCTGCGGAGTGTCAACGCACTCAAGGGCGCAACCCGTGTTGCCGATGAATCTTGCGCCCAGTCGACGGACCGCGCTTCGCCCTCGGACGGTCCCCAGTCGCGGCCCACAGCCGTGCCTTCGAATGTCCGAGGATCCCGCCATGACGATCGTCCGCACCTCCTGCTTTCCGCGCGCGGCCTTCTTGCTGCCGGCCGTCGCCCTGCTGCTCGCCACGCCCGCCGTCACGGCCGCCGAGACCACACCCGACGCGCTCCACCAGGCGCTCGAGACCAAGCAACGCATCGAGCAGCGCGTCGCGAGCCAGTTGTCGCGCGACTCCTCGGCGCAGCACGCCCGCCCGGCGGCTGCGGCCCACGGCGCCCACGGCACCGCCGCGGCGCCCGCCCATGCGGCGCCCACCACCGCTCTCGCTCACGGCGAACCCGCCGCGGGCGCGCACGCGGCCGAAACCGATGTGTGGTCGCGCCTGCTCGCGGGGAACCGGCGGTTCGCTTCGGGCCGCACCCGCGTGCGCGCCGTCATGGCGCAGCGCGCCGCGCTCGTCGCCGGCCAGCACCCCGAGGCCGTCGTGCTCGCCTGCGCCGACAGCCGCGTGAGCCCGGAGCTGCTGTTCGACCAGTCGCTCGGCGACCTGTTCGTGGTGCGCGCGGCCGGCAACGTCGAGGACCCGATCATCCTGGGTTCCATGGAGTACGCCGTCGAGCACCTGCACGCCAAGCTCATCGTGGTGCTGGGGCACGGCTCGTGCGGCGCGGTGAAGGCCGCACTGTCCGGCGACGAGATGCCCTCCCCGAACCTGGTCGCGCTCGTGGACAAGATCCGTCCCACGGTGCAGCGCCTGAACGCCTGCTTCGAAGGCGCCGAGCTGGTCGAACGCGGCGCCAAGGCCAACGCGCGCCACACCGCCATCGAGGTGATGACGAACAGCAAGATCCTGCGCGAGGCGGTCGAGAAGGGACACCTGAAGATCGTGTCGGGCTTCTACGACCTCACGACCGGACTGGTCACGCCGCTCGAGTAGTCCGCCGCACGAACAACAGCGCCACGAGAACGGCGAGCGACAGCGCCCCCGGCCAGTCGCCCCAGCGCGTCCACGGCGTGCGGCCGGGAAGCGCGGGCGGCACACGCGCCGTGAGGACCGCGGGCTCGAACGCCGGCGCGCTCGCCACGACGCGGCCGTGCGCGTCGATCACCTGCGTGAGTCCCGTGTTCGCGCAGCGCAGCAGCGGCACGCCGTTCTCGACCGCGCGGAATGGCGCCATGGCGGCGTGCTGGTGGACCGCGGCGCTGCGCCCGAACCACTCGTCGTTGGTCACGACGACGAGGCAGCGCGAACCCGCGAGCACGTCGGCGCGCGCGAGGCCGGGAAAGATGGACTCGAAGCAGATCAGGGTGGAGAACGCGCCGATCGCTCCGCGGAACACCACCGGTCCGCCCCCCGGCATCCACTCGGCCTGGCCGAACTCGAGCTTGCCGAGCGCGGGGAACAGAGACTGGAACGGCATGCGCTCGCCGAACGGGACCAGGTGGCGCTTGGCGTAAGTGGGCGACAGGTGGCCGTCGGCGAGCCACATGCCCGCCGCGTTCCACGGCAGGGGCTTGCCCTCCGCGTCATAGCTGTAGTCGGCGTAACCGCTCAAGATGGCCACGCCGCGGCCGGACGCCCAGCGCGCCAGCGTGATCGACTGCTCGAGCTGCTTGCGCAGGTACGAGCCGGTCGCGGTCTCGGGCCAGATCACCATGACCGGGCGATCCGCGGGCGGGCGGCCGGCGAGCGCGCTGTCGGAGAGCTGGAGAAAGCGCGCGATGATCTCGCCCTGGTGCCGGCCCGACCACTTGATCTCGCCCGCGATGTTTCCCTGGATGAGCCCGATCGCGGGCCCGGTCGTGGCGGGCAGCGGCCGCGAGCGCACCCAGGCGCCGCCGCCGGCGCCGGCCGCCAGCACGGCGATCGCGATCACGGCCGACACCGCGTTGCGCCGCGCCCACCATCCGCGCGCGGCGGCGTTGAGCAGCAGCACCCACAGCGTCACCAGCGTGACGCCGCCCAGCGCGGCCAGCCCGAGCGGCGGAAGCACGGACTGCGTGTAGCCGGGCTGGAACCACGGAAAGCCCAGGTCGCCCGCGCCGCGGAACTCCTCAACCGCCATCATGGCGACCACGAAAGTCCAGCGCGCGGGAATGCCGCTGCGCCGCGCGAGCCAGCCCGCCAGCAGCACGGCGAGCGCCCAGAAGTTGGCGAGGTAGGCGCCGGCGAGCACCCAGCCCGCGTACTTGAGCGGCGGCACCGCCATGGCCACGTCGGAGAGCAGCGCGATCCAGTGCGTGCCGGAGAGGAAGAACGCGAACCCGCCCACGTAGCCGAGCGCGTACCACGATCGCGGACCCTCGCCCGCGCCGAGCCGGCGCTCGAGCGCCGAGAGCAGGGGCACGAACGCGAACCACGCGAGCCAGCCCAGCGGCGCGGGAAGGAAAGCCGCGCCGAGCACGAGGCCCGACGCGGCGGAGAGGACGAGGTCGCGGCGCGAAGCCGTCACCCGACCTTCACTTCCTTGCCCAGCTCGGCGCTCTTGTAGACGGCGTCCATCAACTGCATCACCGCCAGCACCTCGTCCGCCGAGCCCAGCGGCTTCTTGCCGGTGCGCAGGGTATCGGCGAAGTGTTCGACCTGCGCTTCCATGGACAGCTTGTACTGGTTCTTCGGGGTCTCCAGCGCGGGCGTCACGTTGACCAGCGTGCCGTGCATGCCCTTGTGGACGCGGAACGGGTTCAGGAGAGCCGCGCCGCCCGAGCCGAACAGGTTCAGGTAGGCGAAGTCCTTTTCCATGAGCAGGCCCCACGACAGCTCCAGTGTCAGCGTGGCGCCCGACTCGAGCCGGAAGAACGCGGTCGCGCTGTCCTCGACCTCACCCTTCTTGGTGCGATGCACGCTGGCGGTGACCGAGGTCACCTTGTGGGAGCCGAGCACCCACAGCGACAGGTCGAGCATCTGGAAGCCCAGGTCCAGCACCACACCGCCGCCGGACTCGCGCTTGGTGCGGCGCCACTCGTCCGAGTCCCACTCGGTCTTCTGGCGCAGCCAGCCGGCCTTGGCGAGGAAGATGTCGCCGAGGTCGCCCTTGTCCACGAACTTGCGGAGCAGCTGCGCGTCGGGACGGAAGCGGTGCTGCACGGCGCACATGAGATGGCGGTCGGCCTTCTTGGCCGCCTTCACCATGGCCGCCGCCTCCTCGGAGCTGCGCGCCAGCGGCCGCTCGCACATCACGTGCTTGCCGGCCTCGAGCGCCGCGATCGCCATGGGGGCGTGCAGGAAGTTGGGCGTGCAGATGTCCACCGCGTCCAGCTCCTGGTCGAGCAGGTCCTCGATGCGGCCCACCGCGCTCGGAATGCCGAACTTCTGCGCGACGCGCTGGGCCTTCTCGGGATCCCGGTCGCACAGCGCGACGAGTTCGAGCCCTTCCACCTTCATGAGCGCGGGGATGTGATTCACCTGCGCGGCCGCTCCCACGCCGATGAGACCGACCTTCAGAGTCTTCTTCGCCACGCGACCTCCCGGGTTCGTCCGCGCGGCGCCGCCCGGCGCCGCACCGGGTCCAGCCATGGACCCCGCATCGAATGCGCGCCGACGCTAGACAGCGCCCTCGCCATCGTCAAGCGAAACGGCCGCCCGCGACAGCCCGTAGCGCTGGAGCTTCTTGAGCAGCCCCTGCCGCGACAGCCCCAGCGAGCGGGCCGCCTGGGTCTTGTTGCCGTGCGTACGGCGCAAGGCCTCGCGCAGCCGCCGCTCCTCGAGCGCGCGCGTCTCCGCGTGCAGCCCGTCGTGCTCGGCGACCGAATCGGCGAACGGGGATTCGGGCCAGTGCCCCTCGTTCACCAGCGTCCGCGCGCCGGCCACGCGCACCGCGAACTGGCAGGCGTTCGACAGCTCGCGCACGTTGCCGGGCCAGCGGTAGCGCAGCAGGCGCTCGGCCAGGCCGGGCGACAGCGCCGGCGGCGGCACCCGCTCGCGCTCCGCCGCGTGCGCCAGGAAGTGCCGCGCCAGCAGCAGGACGTCGCGCCCGCGCTCGCGCAGCGGCGGCAGCCGCAACCGCACGGCGCCGAGCCGGAAGTACAGGTCCGGGCGAAAGCCGCCCGCGCCCACCGCGTGCTCGAGCGCGCGATGCGTGGCCGCCAGCACGCGGACGTCCACGCGCCGCAGCCGCGTCTCGCCGACGCGCCGGGCCTCGCCCTCCTGCAGCACGCGCAGCAGCTTCATCTGCAGCAGCGCGCTGGCGTCGCCGATCTCGTCCAGGAACAGCGTGCCGCGCTCCGCCGCGTCGAACAGCCCCTCGCGGTCGCCGGCCGCCCCCGTGAAGGCGCCCCGCACGTGCCCGAACAGCTCACTCTCGATCAGGCTGTCGGGCGTGGCGCCGCAGTTGTGCGCGACGAACGGCCCGGAGGCGCGCGCGCCGTGCGCATGGATGGCGCGCGCCACCAGTTCCTTGCCCGTGCCGGTCTCCCCCAGCAGCAGCACCGGGAGCCCGCTGCACGCGATGCGGGGCAGCTGCTCGACCAGTTCGCGCCACGCGGGCGCCTCGCCGACCAACTCCGGCATCGCGATCCGGTCCGACTCGCGGGACCGCCCCTTCTCCTTCCGCCCTTCCACCGCCACCTCACGCCGGGGGCGTGTTGGCACTACCGGCCGGGGGCCGTCCACTCCACGCCGCGCTCACCCGCGGCCACCGCGCCGATCGTCCAGACGGTCTCGCCCGCCCGGCGCAGTTCCTCGCTCACGCCCGCCTCTTCCTCGGGGGCGGTCACCACCACCATGCCCACGCCCATGTTGAGCGCGCTACGAGCGTCGTCGAGCGGGACTCCGCCGGCCTGCATGAGCCAGGCGAAAACGGCGGGCACCGGCCACGAGTCCGCCTGCACGTGCACGCGGCATCCCTGCGGAAGCACGCGCACGGCGTTGCCGGCGATCCCGCCACCGGTCACGTGCGCCATGGCGCGAAGGCGCCCCGCCTCGGCCAGCGGCAGCAGCGCGCGTCCGTACCAGCGGTGCGGCTGCAGCAGCGCGTCGCCCACGCTCTCGCCCGAGCCGCCGGGCAGCGGAGACGACAGTTCGAGTCCCGACGCCGCCAGCACGCGGCGCGCGAGCGAGTAACCGTTCGTGTGCAACCCGCTGCCCGCCAGCGCCAGCACCCGGTCGCCGGGGCGCACGCGCGAGCCGTCGAGCAGCAGGGCGTCGTCCACCGTGCCCAGCATGCAGCCGGCCACGTCCACGACGCCGGGAAGATAGGTGTCGGGCATCTCGGCGGTCTCGCCGCCGAGCAGCGCCGCGCCCACTTCGCGGCAGGCGCGCGACAGTCCGCGCACCACCGCCAGCACCACCTCGGGGTTCAGCCGAGCCTGCGCCACGTAGTCGAGGAACGCCAGCGGGCGGGCGCCGTGCACGAGCAGGTCGTTGGCGCCGTGATAGACGAGGTCGGCCGCCGCGTCCTCGAGCCGGCCGGCGCGCATCGCCAGGTGCAGCTTGGTGCCCACGCCGTCCATGGTGGCGGCCACGAGCGGCGAGGCGCCCGGATAGCGCATGACGCCCGCGAACCCGCCGACGAGCGGACGCACCGCGCCGCCCCACGTGCTCTGGATTTCCTGCAGCACCTGGTCCTTGATGGAGTCCGACCGCGAAATGTCCACGCCCGCGTCGCTGTAGCGCATCAGCCCCCCACCCTCGTCTTGAGCCGGAGCAACTGGAGGTCTTCGCTGCTGGGGCTGGGGATGAGATCGAACTCCCCGCCCGCGTGCAGCCTAAGCAGGCACTTCACCACCTGCGCGTCGAACTGCGTGCCCGCGCCGCGCTCGAGTTCGCGCAGCGCCGCTTCCATCGGCAGCGCGCGCCGGTACGGGCGGTCGCTCGTCATGGCGTCGAAGGCGTCGGCGACGTTCAGGATGCGCGCGCCCACGGGAACGTCGGCGGAGCGCAGCCCGAACGGGTAGCCCTGGCCGTCGGGACGCTCGTGATGGGACAGCACGATCTCCGAGGCACGGCGCAGCGCGCGCACCTTGGCGACGATCTCGGCGCCCGCCGCCGGATGGGCGCGCAGCGTGCGCTGCTCCTCGTGCGACAGCGAGCCGGGCTTCTGCAGGATGTGCTGGTGCTGGGGCCCGATCTTGCCCAGGTCGTGCACGAGCGCGGCGTACTCGATCTCGTCCACTTCGCTCTCGGGGCGCTTGAGCCCGCGAGCGAGGCGCACGGCGTACTGCGAGACGCGCACCGAGTGGTGCCGCGTGTAGGGATCCACCTCTTCGAGCACCTCGGTGAGCGCGCGGACGAACTCCTTGAGGTCGGACCGCAGTTCGAGGTGCACCTTGAACGAATAGCGCGACACGAGGAACGGCAGCGCGAAGAGCCCGATGCCCCACGGCCCGGCGCTGAACCACACCACCGCGACGAGCGCTCCGAGCGCCACGAACGACAGGTGGTGCAGGATGCCCTGCTGGAAGTTCCGCTGCCACACGCGCCACGGGCTGGGGCCCGCCGTGAGCCCGATGACGGTGGACACGCAGGCCGAATTCACGAGGAAGTACGTGAGGCTGGCGACGAACAGCGACAGCGCGTCGGCCGGAAAGCGCACGTTCGCGATCGTGCCGCCCGCCCACACGTACGTGGCGCCCGTGGCGAAGTAGCCCAGCGTGTAGATGGCCATGTTGTGCAGCACGCGCTGCGCGGGCTGGCGGCGGATGACGCCGTGCGCGACGAGGTTCACCGCCAGGTCGACCACCGACACCCAGAACGGGCCGACCACCATGAGCAGGGGCAGCGTCACGACGGTGCTCACCGTGGCGTAGCCGCCCCCGGGCAGCACCATGGGGCCGAGTTCGCTCGCGAGCAGGATCGCGAAGGCGCCGGCCAGCAGCAACGGGGCCGGGAACGCGGAGCCTGCCGCCGGGGTGTGCGTCGCCAGCAGCGCACACGCGCCGATCACGACGGCCGCGTAGTAGACGCGAAAGAGGAACGGATGCCGGATGGACGGCGATTCGCTCAAGGTCTTGATGGGGCGAGGGACCGCGCGGAAAGGGATGAGAAGAGGAAACGGCGAGAGACCGGCACTACAGGGAGGGAAATGTCGGTCCTGGAATCAGGACCTACGGTGCGTTACCAGCCAGCGCGGCCGAGAAGTTCGAAGATCTCGTAGAGGAATTCCATTCAGACCCACCTCCTTAGGAGATTCGGGATTCTGCGAGGGGTGTTGAAGTCCCGCAGTGGGTCCGCTTCGCTGTTGGTTACGTCTCCGCTTCGCTCGTCCTCCGTGCAGTTGCCGGTCTCGTCGTTCGAGGGCGGCTCGCGCCGCCCCGCATCAATTGGTCGTCGGGCGCAGCACGTACTCGGTGGGCTCCTTCACACGCAGCCCGCCCAGCACGCGATTCAGGGCGGCCAACGTCGCGAGCACGACCGCCTGGGGCGTATCCTGCTCGATGACGCAGCTTCCCGTCACCAACTTTTCCTGCCGGTTCGCCAGCAGGGACAACATCACGACCACGGTGCGGCGCCGGCCAAAGTCGACGAACTCCACACCCTGGACGCCGATCGCCATCGGGTCGGCCAGGAACTCCTGCGCCGCGCCCGCGGTGGCCTGCGCCACCAGCTTGTGCGATTCGTCCCGCGCGCTCCAGCCGGAGGCGCTGCCGATGCGCGGCAGGCCCTTCCAGCGCAGCTCGACCTGGGCCTGGGTACGCGGCCCGGAGACGAACAGGTTGACGCTCTCGAACCGGATGCGCTCGTCGCGGGCCGGTGGAGGCTCGGGACGGGCAGCGGGTGCGGGAGCGGCGACGGGAGTCTCGACCGGCGCGGGAGCCGCGGCGGCCGTGTCCGGAAACGACCCGGCCTGGGCCTGCGCCACCGAAACCACGCGGTGGTCGATCGAGAGCCCCAGCCGCGTCTTGAGCACGGTCTGGACGTCGCGAACGATGTTCTTGGGCGGCCGCTCGGAACTCGTGAGCACGTGCACTTCGCGGATGGCGTCTCCATCCGCGTGCACGCTCACGCCCTCGATCTCCCGGAGCCGCCGGATGGCGGCCTCGGCCTTCGAGGCGAGCGCGGTGCTGGTGACATTCATCATGACGATGTGATCCCTTCCCCCTCGAAACGGGCTGCTGCGGCCAGCCTAGTCGCGCCCCGAACGAACCGCAAGGGTTGTTCTTTCATGCGGATACGGGCGGAAGCTCGTGTCGAGTCGCTCAGAACATCGGGAAGAGGTCGTAGTGCACCATGCCGTGGAGCGAGCGCACGCGGCCGTCGATTTCGTCCGTCGAGGTCTCGATCAGCCGGGCCGGGCTGAAGGATTCGATCGCCAGCGAAGCCATCGCCGTGCCGCACGCCATGGCCTGGCGCAGCGCCTCACCGTCGGTGCGGCCGAAGCGCGCCAGCATGCCGATGAAGCCGCCCGCGAAGGAATCGCCGGCGCCCGTCGGGTCGGTGAGCGCCGTGACCGGGTAGGCCGGCGTGATGAAGCGCTCCTCGCGCGAGTGGTACAGCGCGCCGTGTTCGCCCTTCTTGATGATGACGGCGTTCGCGCCCTGTTCGAGCAGCTTTTCGGCCGCCTTCGCCAGATGGGTCTCGCCCGCGAGCGCGCGCGCCTCCTCCTCGTTGAGGAGCGCCACGTCCACGCGGCGGAGCACTTCGAACACGCGGTCGGGCTTGCGCGCGATCCAGTAGTTCATCGTGTCCGACAGCGTCAGCATGGGCTTCTTGATCTGCGAGAGCACCTCGAGCTGCAGCTCGGGATCGATGTTCGCCAGGAACACGAACGGCGCCTTGCTGTGGTCCGCTCCCACCTTGGGATGGAAGTCGGCGAACACGTTGAGCTGGGTCTCGAGCGTGTGGGCGTGCCCGAGTTCGGCCATGTACTCGCCGCGCCAGCGGAAGGTGCCGCCCTTCGCGGTCTCGAGCCCCGACAGGTCCACGCCGCGCGCGTCGAACTTGTCGCGATGCGCCTGCGGAAAATCGTCGCCGACCACGGCGACCACGGACACGGGCGCGAAGTGGCTCGCCGAGAACGAGAAGTACGACGCCGAACCGCCGAGCGCATCCGTCACCTCGCCATAGGGAGTGCGGATGGAATCGAGCGCCACGGAACCGACGACGAGAATACGATGGGGTGCGGTCATGCTTCGGCCTCCTCCTCGCGATCGAGCCTTTCGGGCGCGGAAACGCCCATGAGCGCGAGGCCGTTGCTCAGCACCTGCCGGGCCGCGTCGTGGACGCGCAGGCGGTGCCGCGCGACCTCCGGTTCGGCCTTCAGCACCGGGCAGTTGTGATAGTAGCGGTGGAGTTCGGCCGACAGTTCCATGAGGTAGGTCGGCACGCGATGCGGTTCGCGCGCGGCAGCCGCGCCGCGCACCACTTCGGGAAACGTCGACAGCTTGCGCACGAGGGCGACTTCCTCGGGCGCGGTGAGCGCGGCGGAATCGCCGGTGCCGGCCACGAGGCCGCGTTCGGCGCCCTTGCGCGCGAGCGAACAGCAGCGGGCGTGCGCGTACTGCACGTAGAACGCGGGGTTCTTCTCGGAGCGTTCCTTGGCCTTGCCCATGTCGAACTTGAGATGGGCGTTGCTCGAGAGCTGCAGGAAGAAGAAGCGGGCGCAGTCCGGGCCCACTTCCTCGACGAGGTCGGCGAGCGTCTCGAACTGGCCGAGACGTTTGCTCATCTTCACTTCCTCGTCGCCCTGCATGAGTTTCACGTACTGCACGATCTGCACCTTGAGGAAGTCGTCCTCCAGCCCGAGCGCCTTGAGCGCGGACGTGAGCGTGGTCACGTAGGCGTGATGGTCCGGCCCCCACAGGTTGATCGCGCGGCGAAAGCCCCGCTCGCGCTTGTCCCGGTGGTAGGCGATGTCGGGCAGCAAGTAGGTCGGACGGCCGTCGGCCCGCACGATCACGCGGTCCATGTCGTCGCCCTGGTCGTGCGTCTTGAGCCACGTGGCCGGCTCGTCGCCGGCGGAGGCGCCCGCTTCGGAGTCCACGCGCTGCTGGGCGGCCTCGCTCACGCCGAGCGGCTTGACCGACTGGTACGTCACGCCGCGCGCCTCGAGCGCGCGCCGCGTCGCTTCGACCGCGCCGGATTCGTGCAGCGTGGACTCGCGGAACCAGCGGTCGAACGTCACGCCGTAGCCCGCGAGGTCGCGCTGCTGCCACGCGATCATGCGTTCGAGCGCCTGCGTCCGCCACCAGCCGGCGTCGTCCGCGGCGAGCGCGGCGCGCCCCTCGTCCTCGGGCAGCTCGGCCGCGAGCAGGGCCAGGTACTCGCCCTGGTATCCGCCCTCGGGCAGCGTACCGTCCTCGCCGATCCGGGCGCGAAAACGCGCGCGCAGCGAGGCGCCGAGCAGGTCCACCTGGTTGCCGGCGTCGTTCACGTAGAACTCGCTCGCCGCCTTCCACCCGGCGGCGTTCAGCACGGCGACGAGCGAAGCGCCGACCGCGGCCGCGCGCGCGCTCACGATGTTCATGGGGCCGGTGGGATTGGCGCTCACGAACTCCACGACGATCGTCTCGCCTGCGCCGAAGCCGGAGCGTCCGAACGCCTCGCCGTCGGCCAGGATGCGCGCCGGCAACGACGCGGTGAACGAGTCGCGGTAGCGGAAGTTGAGGAAGCCCGCCCCCGCCACCTCGACCGCACCGATCACCGGGTGGTCCGAGGGAAAGTGCTTCACGATCGCTTCGGCGATCGCCCGCGGGGACAGCCCCGCCTCCTTCGCGACGAGCATGCAGAAGTTGGTGGTCCAGTCGCCGTGCGAAGGGTCGCGCGGGATGGCGAAGTCGAGCCGTTCGAGCCGCCCGGGTGTGGACAGGCCGGCGGCCTCGAGGGCCGCCCCCATCGCATCACGCAGTTCAGTCCAGACCAAGGTCCACGCTCCCGGCGTCTCCCCACAACCGCTCGAGCAGGTAATACTCGCGCGTCTGCTCGTGGAACACGTGCACGACCACATCCACGTAGTCCAGCAGCATCCAGCGGCGGCTGAGCCCCTCGACGTGCCACGGCTTGGCGCCCGCGAGCCGGAGCTTCTCCTCGACGGCTTCGGTGATCGCCTTGACCTGGGGCTCGCTCTGGCCCGAACAGATCAGGAAATAGTCCGCCACCCCCTGCAGCTGGGTGAGGTCGAGGCCGACGATGTCCACGGCCTTCTTGCTCTGGGCGGCCTCGGCGGCGGCCTTGAGCAGGACAAGGGCGGGCACGGTCGTTTTCGTGGTGCGCGGGCGCGTCGTCACGGATGGGCTTTCTTCGGGTGGCCGCGGAGCGGCTCTAATGGTCGCGCTTCACGGCGTAGTCGATCGCCGCGTCCAGCGCGCGCCGCGCGCTGGTGCGCGGCTCCCTGGCCAGGATGCCGCGAGCCTCGTCGGCGAGCGCCTGGGCGCGCTGACGGGAGTACTCGAAGCCGCCGGTCTTTTCGATGAGAGCACGGAGCTGCTCCCACTGCCCCTTCGTCCACTTCTTGCGCGACGCCAGCGCGCGCAGCTTCTTGCGGTCGGCTTCGGTCGCCTGCCGCAATGCGGCGATCAGCGGCAGCGTGACCTTGCCTTCGGCGAGGTCGTAGCCCACCGGCTTGCCGGCCACTTCGGAGTCGCTGAGGTAGTCGAACAGGTCGTCCACGATCTGGAACGCGACGCCCACTTTTTCGCCGAAGCCGCGGTAGACGGCCCGGCGCTTGAGGTCGCGGCCCGAGCTGTCGATCCCGGCGCCGATCTCCGTGGCGGCGCCGATGAGCGATCCGGTCTTGGCCCGGATCAGCTCCTCGTACTCCGCCTCGGTGACGTTGAGGTTGTAAGCGTGCTGGAACTCGAGCGCCTCGCCGCACGACAGCTCGGTCACGCACCGCGCCAGGATGCCCATGGCGGCGGTGAGCTTGTGCTCGACCAGCAGCGACATGGACTGGGCGAACAGGTAGTCGCCCATGATGATCGCCATCTCGTCCGTCCACAGCCCGTTCACCGTGGGCATGCCGCGGCGCAGGTGGCTGCGGTCCACCGAGTCGTCGTGGATGAGCGCCGCCGCGTGCACGAGCTCGACCACCGTGGCGCAGGTGACCGCCTCGGCGTTCAGCTCGCCGCGCAGCTTGGCGGTCAGCAGCAGCACCGTCGGGCGGAACTTCTTGCCACGCGTCGCCAGGACGTGTCCCCCCACCTCGTTGAGGATGGGGATCGGCGTCTTGAAGAGCCCTCGCAGTTGCTTCTGGACCGCGTCCAGCTGGCGCCGGACGGGCTTCTGCACCGCGAGAATCGGGTTGTCAACGGTCATGAAGGACGCAGTGGTGGAGGTGGGATGGAGCGCAAAAAGGCGGGCCGCAGGATACGAGCCGCGTCGAAAGAGTGTCAAGCCTCGCAGGGACTTCCCCGCGCCGGTCGGGCGCTCGTCACGCGCGTGTTTCGTGGCATGATGCGCCCATGCGAACCCGCCCGTCCGTCTTCACGCCACTGCTCGCGACTCTCCTGGTGTTCCCGGCGCTCGCCGCTGCCGGCGCAGCGGCCCCGGCGCGCGCCGGCAGCGCTCCCGATTCGGCGATCGCCTTTCCGTCGGCGCGCGACCGCCGCTGGCAGGTCGGCCCCGTGCGCCGCGACCGCCTGCAGCACGGCTCGCTGTCGTTCACGATCGCCGCGATCGCCCGCGCGGCCGGCGCCTCGCGGGCGCAGGCCTTCGCGCTCACGCTGGCGCTGGGCGCCGCCAAGGAGATTCGCGACGCGCGAGGCACCGGGTTCGACGGAGTGGATCTGGCGGCCGATGCCGCGGGCGCCGCGCTGGGCGCGTCAACGCCCGGAGAGCGCCGGTGAGCCCTCGCACCCACGCGGACAGATGATGTCGGGCGCGCCCGATCCCTTGTCGTCGGACCGCGCCGCCAGCCCCGCGGCGATCGCCGCCACCACGATGCTGCCCCCGACGAGTCCCGAGCGATACCAGTCCAGCTTTCGGGTCGTCAGCCGCTGCACGTCGTCGAGCGCGATTCGGTGCACCGAGACGTGCGCGACCACGCTTTCGACATCGGGCCGGTCGCGATAGCCCGTGAGCGAGTCCGCGTCGAACGTGGCGTAGTCGAACGTGTACAGCAGGCTGTCGCGCGTCAGCACGCGAACGCCCTTGCGTTCGGGCCGCGCCGCCAGCTCGCCGCGCGGGATTTCGCGCATCGTGGTGCAGCCACCGGCCAGCAACCAGCAGCCGACCACGGACCACACCAGGCGGCGATGGACCTTCATGAGCACTCCTCACTCCCGGTTCGGAGAGGCGGACGGCACTCGCCCGCCGGGCGCGAAGCTAGCCTGCGCTCACCGCACTTCGCAAGAGCCGTGACCGCGCGTCAGCCCCAGAGCAGCAGCCGACCGCAGCTCTCGCACTGGTGCAGCTGAGACTCGCCGGGCAGCGGGGCCGCCGAGGTGGGCAGCGTCACGAAGCAGCCCTGGCAGACGCGCCCGCGCACTGGAGTCAGGCCGCGGCCGTATCTCGCGTGCGCGCGCTCGTACGCCGTCACCCAGCGGCGCTCCATGCCGGCCAGCAGCCGGGCGCGCTCGCGCGCGAGCAGTTCGACACCGTCGAGCGCGTAGCCGATCCGGCGCAGCCGCGTCGCCCGCGCCGGGTCGCTCACGAAGTCGAGCAGCAGGTCGAGGTCGTTCAGTTCGAGCACCGTTCCCGGTCCAGTCATCCCGTTCGTCCTTCGAGCAGCACGGCTGCCAGCGCGAGGGGCGCTTCGGCGAGCTTCTGGCGCGAGCGCTGCAGGCGCAACGCCTGCGAGAGCCTGGCCAGTTGGTCGAGATGGGCGTCGGCCGACTGCGTCGAGGGG
>JADLGX010000194.1 GCA_020849095.1 Candidatus Eiseniibacteriota bacterium | reverse complement strand
GACCACGGTTGTAGCCACCGCTCGCGCCTTCCGGACGCGGGCCACGGTTGTAGCCACCGCTCGAACCTTCCGGACGCGGCCCACGGTTGTAGCCACCGCCACCTTCCGGGCGCGGCCCACGGTTGTAGCCGCCGCCACCTTCCGGACGCGGTCCACGGTTGTAGCCGCCGCTCGAACCTTCCGGACGCGGCCCACGGTTGTAGCCACCGCCACCTTCCGGGCGCGGCCCACGGTTGTAGCCGCCGCCACCTTCCGGACGCGGTCCACGGTTGTAGCCGCCGCTCGATCCTTCGGGACGGGGCGCGCGCGGATAGCCGCCGCTGCTCGCGGGACGCGGACCACGGTTGTAGCCACCGCCACTGCTGCTGCCGCCGCCTTCACGGCGCGGACCACTCGAATAGGGGCGCGGGGACTGACCACCGCGCGGGCCGCTCTGCGGCCTCGACGACCGACGTTCTTCGCTCACTTGAGAAACTCCTTACCGGCTTGCAGCCGATCTCCCGGCGCGAGCCGCGCGCCACGGGCCCACTCGGCTGCCGCCTGCGCGGCTCGACCCTCGGGCTTCACTTGCATCAGCCGCAATGCGCCGTCGCCACAAGCGACCGTCACGCCATCGGCGTCCCAACCCAGCACTTCACCTGCCGCACCTGCGCCCGCCACCGGGCATGACGCCAGCACGATCAGCCGCTTCCCCGAGTGTCCCGCCGTCGCCCCTGGCCACGGCGTCACGGCGCGTGCGTGATGCCAGATCTCACGCGCCGAAAGATTCCAATCCACTGCTCCGTCACTCTTCTTCAGCTTCTTCGCGTAAGAACCCGCGCTGCGATCCTGCGGCACGCGAACCGCGCGCCCTTCGTGCGCCAGCACGCAGCTCTCGGCCAGCAGCGGCGCGCCCAGCTGCGCGAGCCGCGCCGCCAGCGTCGCGGCGTCGTCCTCGTCGCGGATCGCGTCGCGCGCCACCAGGACGATGTCGCCCGTGTCGATGCCCGAATCCATGAAGATCGTGCACACGCCGGTCTCGGCGCGTCCGTCCCACAGCGCGCGCTGGACCGGCGACGCGCCGCGGTAGTCCGGCAGCACCGAACCATGCAGGTTGAGACAGCCCGCGCGCGGCAGCGCGAGCACTTCGTCGGTCAGGATCGCCCCGAACGCCACCACCGCGAACACGTCCGCGCGTTCGGCGGACAGCCGATCGCGTACTTCGGGCGCCTTCATGTTCTCCGGCTTGAGCACCGCAATGCCGAGCGATGCCGCGGCCGTCGCGACCGCGGACTCGGCCATGTGGCGGCCGCGTCCCGCCGGACGGTCGGGCTGCGTCACGGCCAGCGTGACGTCGCAGCGCGCGGCCACGGCGTGAAGCGCGGGCACCGAGAACTCCGGCGTGCCCATGAAGACGACGCGAGGTTTCAGGACTTCTTCCCTTCGCCGCGCTCGGGGTGATAGCTCTCGGGAATCTCGCCGCGGCTGAGCGCGTCGAGCGTGCGGCGCAGCAGCTGGCGCCTCACGATCGAGAGCCGGTCCGTGAACAGCACGCCGTCCACGTGATCCGCCTCGTGCTGGATGGCGCGAGCCAGGTAGCCCTCGACCCGGCGGTCGATGGGCTTGCCGAACTCGTCCACCGCCTTGAGCCGGAGCGACAGCGCGCGCACGACGTCCTCGGTGATGCCCGGCATGGACAAGCAGCCCTCTTCGCCCTTTTCGTGCCCCTCGCGCTTTTCGAGCACGGGGTTCACGACGGCGAAGCGTTCGCGGCTGCCGTCCTCCTGCGGGACGTCCACCACGAACACGCGCTGCGCCACGCCCACCTGGTTGGCCGCCAGCCCGACACCGTTGTAGGCCTCCATGGTGTCGTACAGGTCGGCCACCAGCGAACGCAGCGAGTCGTCGAACTCGGTCACGATCGCCGACTTCTGGCGCAGGACGGGATCGCCGTAGATGCGGACGGGACGGACGGCCATGGGACTACTTCTTCTCGCCCGGCGTGAGCACCTGCGCGATCGCTGCGCGCACGAACTCCACCTTCACGTCGTCATTGATCTTGAGGATCGCGCGTTCCTTGTCCACGGACACCACGGTCGCCACGATGCCGCTGGTGGTGAGGACCTTGTCGCCCTTCTGGAGCGCGTCGAGCTTCTTCTCGAGCTTCTTCTTTTCCTCGTTCTGGGGCCGGATGAGCATGAAGTACATGATCGCGAACATCAGGCCGAACATGACGATGGTCGAGCTCGGGCCGCCGAAGAACTGCGCCAGCGGGCCACCGGCCGCGGGCGCCGCGCCACCGGCCGCCTGCGCCCACGCGTCGGACACGAAGAGCATCGGGTGATCTCCTTATCGGTGAATCGCGGTCACGAGGTCGCCCGGACGAGCGTCTCGCCGCTGTGGAACTTCTCGAGGAACGCCTCGCGGAACTTCGCGTAGCGCCCCTCCTGGATCGCCTGCCGGCCGCGCCGTACGAGCGAGACCATGTGGTGAATCGCGTGAATCGAAGCCAGCCGCATGCCCAGCAGTTCGTGGGAAACGAACAGGTGGCGCAGGTACGCGCGCGTGAACTTGCGGCAGGTGTAGCAGTCGCATTCCGGATCGAGCGGCCGTTCGTCCTGCGCGTACGAAGCGTTGCGCACCACGAGCCGGCCCGAAGAGATGAACACCGTGCCGCGCCGCGCGTTTCGCGTGGGCATCACGCAGTCCATCATGTCCACCCCGCGCGCGATCGCCTCGACCGCGTCCACGGGATGCCCCACTCCCATCAGGTAGCGCGGCTTGTCCGCGGGAAAATCCCCGCAGTCGCGCTCCACCATTTCCAGTCCCAGCTTGCGTCCTTCGCCCACCCACAGCCCGCCCAGCGCGAACCCGTCGAACGGCATCGCGCCCAGCGTGGCAAAGCAGCGCGCGCGTTCGGCCGCGTCGGTGCCGCCCTGATTGATGCCGAAAAGCGCCATCTGGCCGCGACCTTCTTCGCGCAACCGGGCGCGTTCGTCCAGTCCGCGCTTCGCCCAGCGCAGCGTCCGGTCCACCGCCTCGCGGATCTTTTCGGGGGCGGCCGGCAGTTCCACCAGCTGGTCGAAGCTCATGGCGATGTCGGTGCCCAGGCCGTCCTGGATCTGCATGGCCTTCTCGGGGGTCAGCAGGTGCCTGGAGCCGTCCAAATGAGAACGAAACTCCACCCCTTCCTCGGTGATCTTGTTCAGGTCGGTCAGGCTCATCACCTGGAAGCCGCCCGAGTCCGTGAGGATCGAGCCGTCCCAGCCCATGAACCGGTGGAGCCCGCCCATCTTGCGGACGGTCTCGACGCCGGGACGCAGGTACAGGTGATAGGTGTTGCCGAGCAGGATGTCGCACCCCGCCGCCCGCAAGTCGTCGGGCGTGAGTGTCTTGACCGATCCGACGGTCCCGACGGGCATGAACGCCGGCGTCAGCACATCGCCATGATCGGTCGTGAACCGGCCGGCTCGCGCCGCGGTTCCCGTGTCCTGGTTTTCTAGTGTGTAGGAGAAGGGCATAGGGGGCGGCGGGTCCACCGGGAGCCTCGCCGTCAACCTCTGGGGTACTTCGGATGGTTCGTGAGCGGGGAACTGTAGGGACCGAAAGCGGGCCGGTCAAGCAAACCGTCCTTGCGACAACCCCTTGCAAAGCCATAAATTCGACCCGGCTCGCTGTGATCCCCGGCCCGTCCCCTCGTGCCCGCCGGATCGCCGCGCGTCTCCAGTCATCGCGGCGCCGCACCGCACGCTCTGCATCCTCCGACATCGGACCCGATCACTGGCCCCTCCGGGCTCGTACCCGGACGCCATCCCACCATGCTCGCACCCCCCTGCCGAGCCTTCGTGCCCCTGGCGATCCTCCTCCTGGTGATGGCCGGCATCCTCGTGCCCCG
>JADLGX010000193.1 GCA_020849095.1 Candidatus Eiseniibacteriota bacterium | reverse complement strand
GGGCACGCACACGGTGGACCTGGTCGGCCTCGCGTACGCCAAGAGCATCACGTTCGGCGCGGGCGGCACCCGGTTCGGGAACTCGATGAGCGTGCAGGTCATTCCGCAGTAGGCGAGGGGCGGGCAGCCTCCATTCGTGCAGGACGCAACTCGCGCCGGGGTTTCGGCCGCCAAGCCGGAGGATTTCCGGCGAAAGGGCTGCTGCGAACCCATGTGACATGCCAGAATCATCCGGGCGCTCGCTCTCGCGGGCGCCCGCGGCTTCTCTCGCGAATGCCACCTCAGCCCCGGAGTGCGGTGCACATGCCCACGCTTCTCGCTCGACTTCTCGCGGCCGTGCTTCTGTCGACCAGCCTCGCCACCGCCGTGTTCGCGCAGGAAGACGGGCAGGCGCTCGATGCGACGCGCGCGTTCGAACCGGCGCTGCTCTCAGGCCCGCGGGTCACCACGCCGCTCGCCGCGACGTACGCGAACGACAGCTGCGGCCGCTGGGACGACCAGTTCGGACTTCGCGGAGTGAACGGCATCGTGCGCGCCGCCGTGCGCATCGGCACCGACCTCTATGTGGCGGGCATCGGCATCAATCAGGCGGGCGGCACGCCGGTCTCGAACATCGCCAGGTGGGACGGCACCCGCTGGACGTCGATCGGTGGCACCACCGGTCAGCTCCTCTGCCTCGCCACCGACGGCACCAGTCTCTACGTGGGCGGTTCCTTCTCCAACATTGGTGGCGTCACGGCGGAGAATCTCGCGCGCTGGAACGGAACGTCGTGGTCGCCCATATGGACCACGAGCAATGGTTCGGTCGAAGCACTCGCCGTGCGCGGCACCGACCTGTACGCGGGCGGCAACTTCACCAGTGTCAACGGCAACGTTCCCGCGAGCCGCATCGCCCGCTGGAACGGCAGCACGTGGTCCACGGTGGGCGCAGGGCTCATGGGCTCGTGCTACGCGCTCGCGTGGGGAGCCGATACGCTCTACGCCGCCGGAAACTTCACCGAGGCCGGCACCGGGCCCGGCAACTACGTCGCCAAGTTCGACGGCACGTCGTGGTCGCGCATGGGCGACGGGCTCAGCGGCCGCGGCCGCGCGATCTGCGTGAACGGCGACGACGTGTACGTGGGCGGTGAGTTCACGACGGCCGGCGGCATCACGGTGAACAAGATCGCCCGGTGGAACGGATCGAGCTGGTCGGCGCTCGGAACCGGCGCATCGACCAACTGGGTCGAGGGGCTCGCGATGTACGCCGGGAATCTCTACGCAGTCGGATCCTTCGCCGCCATGGGTGGCGTGGCCGCGCCGAACATCGCGCGCTGGGACGGCGTGGCGTGGTCCGCCGTGGGTGCTCCGGCGGTAGCGGTGACAAGCCCGAACGTCTACGACCTTCTCGTCGTGCCGGGCGCCGGTGGCGACGAGCTGCTGGCGGCGGGCACGTTCGAAGCCATCGGTGGAGTCGCCACGCGTGGCGTCGCGCGCTGGAACGGCGCCACATGGGCTCCGCTGGACGCGGGAAACGGCGTGAATGGCTTCATCAACTGGCTCGGCTGGGGCCCCGGCGGCGGCAGCTCGGGAGCGATCTACGCCGCGGGCAGCTTCAACGTCGCGGGAAACATCGTCGCCAAGGGCGTCGCGCGCTATGACGTCGCGACGAGCCAATGGTCCACCTTCGGCTCGGGCCTGAACGCCGCCGCCCGCGCGATCGCGCTGTCGCCCGACGGAAACACCGTGTACGCCGGCGGCAGCTTCACGCAGGCGGGCGGGGTGAACGTCAACCGGATCGCGCGCTGGAACGGCAGCGCCTGGTCCGCGATGGGTGCGGGATTCAACAACCTGGTCGAGATCATCTCGGTTGCGCCGAACGGCGACGTGTACGCGGGCGGCACGTTCACGAACTTCAGCCGCATCGCGAAGTGGAACGGCACGGCATGGTCGGCGCTCGGCACCGGAGTCAACAGCGTCGTCGAGGAGATCCAGTTCGCCGACAACGGCGCGGGCGGCTTCGATGTGATCGTCGCGGGCCAGTTCACGACCGCCGGCGGCGCGCCTGCCAATCGCATCGCCAAATGGAACGGCGCGGCCTGGTCCACGTTCGGCACGGGCCTCGACAACATCGTCGACGCTCTCTGGGTGGACCCGCGCGCGGGCGGCGGCTACGACGTGTATGTGGGCGGCCTCTTCCTCAACGCGGGAGGACTGCCGGCCCGGTATGTCGCGAAGTGGGATGACGTCGCGTGGACCGAAGTCGGCGGTGGCGTGAATGGCAGCGTGCACGCGCTGGTCAAGCACGCGGGCGTCCTCTACGCCGGCGGCAACTTCACCGTGGTCGGCGCCGACAGCGCGTACGGCGTCGCGGCGTGGAACGGCTCTGCCTGGTCGCGGCTCGGCCGCGGTGTCGTCGGCACCGGCCCGGACGCGATCGTCGTCTCCGACACGAGCGTGTACCTCAGCGGCCTCTTCACAGATGTCGGCTGCGTGAGTTCGGCCAACTTCGCGCGGTTCTCGCTCGCGAGCGCGACGACAGCGGTGGACGGCGCGCCGCCCGCGCCCGCCGCGCTCGCGCTGTCGCCGCCCGCGCCGAACCCGTTCCGCGGCGCCACGACGATCGCGTTCCGCCTGCCGGACGCGCGCCACGTGTCGGTGCGCGTACACGACATCGCGGGGCGCGAAGTGGCGGTGCTGGCGGACGGTGTCATGTCCGCGGGTCGGCACGAGCTGCGGTTCGACGCGAGCGGGCTGACGCACGGCGTGTACTTCTACACGCTGCGCGCGGGATCGCTGGTGGAATCGCGCAAGATGCTGGTGGTGAGATAGGCGAGCCCGGCGCGCTCCGGCCGGCCCGTTCCGCCCGCCCGGCCGCCGGTCCGCTCTTGCCGCGGTCCCGGCATTCCCCCACTCTCGCGGCCATGACTTCCCCGAATCCCGAGTCGACTGCGGTCCTGCTCCAGCGGATCCGCGGGGGCGACGAGTCCGCCCGCGACCGGCTGCTCGCGCGCTACCTGCCGATCCTGCGCCGCTGGGCACACGGCCGGCTGCCGGCCAAGGCGCGCGGATTCGCTGACACCGATGATCTTGTGCAGATCACGCTGCTCAGGGTGTTGAAGCAATTGGAGAGGTTCGAACCCCGGCACGAAGGGGCGTTCCTCGCCTACCTGCGGCGGATCCTCATCAACGCCATGCGCAACGAGATCGCCCGCGCGGCGACCCGCGGCCGGCAGGAGGAGATCGGCGAGGACATGCGCGCTCCCGGGCCCTCGCCGCTGGAATCGGTGCTGGGCAGGGACATGCTCGATCGCTACGAGACCGCCTTTGCGGCGCTCGGCGAGGAACAGCAGGAGGCGGTGTTCATGCGTGTCGAAATGGGACTCACGTACGAGCAGATCGCGGAAGCCATGGACAAGAACTCCGCCAACACGGCCCGCATGATCTGCGCGCGCGCCATCGCGCGCCTTGCCGAGACCATGGAGGAGCCCCGTGAGCATTGACCGGCCCGACGAACAGAGCGCGCTCGACCAGGTCGCGGGCGAGGTGGCGGATCGCACGCCGGTGAACTGGCAGGGCGAGGCCGAACGTTCGCCGCAGCTGACGCCCGCCCTGGCGCGCCTGCGCGAGATCGCCGCGCTGCAGGATGCGATCGCGCACGTGCGCGATGCCGCGCCCGAGGAGGCGCTGTTCGCCTGGGGCCCGCTGCACGCCATCGAAAGAATCGGCGAGGGATCGTTCGCCGAGGTCTATCGCGCGTGGGACCCCACGCTCCAGCGCGAAGTGGCGCTCAAGCTGCGGCGCACCGACCTCGAGGGCACTCCGTTCGGCGCGCGGCGCTGGATCGAGGAGGCGCGCCGGCTGGCGCGCGTGCGCCATCCGCACGTGCTCGCCATTCTCGGCGCCGACGAACACGACGGCCGCGCCGGACTGTGGACCGAGCTCGTCGCCGGCATCACGCTGGAGGACTGGATCGCCGCGCAGGGTCCGCTCGGCCCGCGTGAAGCCGCGGGAGTGGGCATGGACCTGTGCCACGCGCTGGCCGCGGTGCACGCCACCGGGCTGGTGCACGGCGACGTGACCACGCGCAACGTGATGCGCGAGGGCCGCGCCGGGGCCGCCGACCGCTCGGGGCGCATCGTGCTCATGGACTTCGGCAGCGCGCGCGACGCGCGCTCCGGCGACGTGGTGGCATTCGGCACGCCCGTGTTCATGGCGCCCGAGGTGCTCGCCGGCGAGGAGCCCGACGCGCGTTCCGACCAGTACGCGCTCGGCGTGGTGCTGTACCGGCTGCTCACCGGAAGCTATCCCGTCGAGCCCGGCCCCACGGACGAGATGCGCGCGAAACTCGAGAAGGGCGAGCGCCACGCGCTGCGCTCGGCGCGCCCCGAACTGCCCGGCGCGCTCGTCGAGGCGATCGAGCGCGCGTGCGATCCCGACCGCTCGCGGCGCTTTGCCGGCGTGCCCGAACTGGAGCGCGCCCTCGCTCCCGTGGCCGCCGCGTCTCCGCCGCCGGCCGCGAAGCGGCCGAGCCCGTGGCGGGCGCTGGCGATGACGGCCGCCGTCTTCGTGGTCGCCGTCACGGCCGTGCTGCTGCTTCGTCCCGCGCCGCGCGCGCCGCGAGCACCGCTCACCACCACCGCGCCGGCCGCGCCCGCGCCCGCTCTCGTCGCCGCGCCCCAAGCCGCGCCGCTCACCGCGCAGCTGCCCGACGCGCCCGGCATGGAGGCGACGCTCTACCGTGTCACCGCCGGTTCGCGCGAGGCGCTGCGCACCGGCGACCTGGTGGCGCCGGGCGACGAACTGGCGCTGGAGGTGAACGCGCTGGAAGACGTTCACGTCTACGTGCTCAGCGAAGACCAGGCAGGCGCGGTGTTCGTGCTGTTCCCGCTGTCCGGAAGAGGGGAGCGCAATCCCATCGCCTCCGGCGAGACGCGGCGGCTTCCGGGACGCGACGGGGACAGCGAGCTGTCGTGGCAGGTCACGTCGGCGGGCGGCAAGGAGACTTTCCTGGTCCTGGCGACGCGCGGCCCGCTGGTGCCGGTCGCGCAGGCGATCTCCGAGCTGCCGCAGGCGAGCCCGGAGGCGCAGGTGGCGTATCGCACGCTGCCGCCCGAAGCGCTCGCGCGGCTGCGCGGAGTCGGGGGAGTCGTGCGCAATGAACCTTTGCCGCAGGCCGCGCGAACCGGCATCCTGCCGGCGCTGGCGCGGGACCTCGCGGCATCGCCCGAGGGTCGCGTGATCTGGAAGCGGCTCCTCGTGCTGGAAAACCCGGCCCCCTGACCGACCGCCGCGCGCGGGGGCGATGAGGCGAACGCATCATGCGATTCCCCTGCGGCCTGACGTTCGCGGCGCTCCTCCTGTTGTGGCTCGGTTCGCCCGCTCGCGACGCATCCGCGGCGGGCGCGCTTCCCGACTCGCTGGCCGTGCTGCACGCACGCATGGCCGCCGGCCGCGCGAGCGACCCTGCCATTCCCGCGCTCGCCGAGCGCGTCGTGGCCGGGCGTGAACGCGACCGGCGCGCCCGCCCCGCCGACGTCGCGGACGCGGTCGAGGCGCTGGCGCGCGTCCGGCTGGGCCGGGCCGAGAATGCCGCAGCGGACTCCTTGTTTCGCCGCGCGCTCGCGCTGAGGCGTTCCGAGCGGCGTCTGGACTCGCTCGCCATCGCCAACTCGATGACGTGGGTGGGCGAGGCGCAGCGTGTCGGCAAGCAGCTCGCCCGCGCGGAATCCACGGCGACCGGCGCGCTGGAGTTTCTCTCCCGGCTGGCGGCGCGCGACACGGCGATCGAGGCGCGGCTGCGCGTCACGCTGGGCAATGTGCTCGCCGAGCGCGGCCGGAGCGCTCGCGCGGTGGAGGAACTGTCCCATGCGGTACGCCTCGTCGAAGGGCGCGCGCATCCGGACTCGCTGCTGCTCGGGCAGGCGTGCCGCAACCTGGGGCGCGCGTTCAACCTGCTCGGCGACCATCCGGGCGCGCGCGCGGCGTACGCCCGCGCGGCGGCCATCCAGGAGTCGTCACTGGGTCCGCACCATCCGGAGCTGGGCACCACGCTGTTCCTGAGCGCGATGCTGGCCTCGACGCGGGGAGACTACGTCGAGGGGCGCCGGTTCGCGGAGCGGGCGCTGGAGATTCGCGAACGGGCGCTGGGGCCGACGCATCCGGGCGTGGCGATCGCGCTGGCCACGCTCGGCGGCGCGTTGCGCAACCTCGGCGATCCCGAGCGGGCGCTGCCGCTCTACGAACGCGCGCTCGCCATCGCGCGCGCGGCGCCGCGGCCCAGCCCGTTCGACCTGTCGCTCGCGCTCAACAACCTCGGCTCGGCGCTGCTGATGACGGGCGATGGCGCTCGCGCCCGGGCATGTCTCGAGGAGGCGAGAGACACGCGCGAGGCGGCGTTCGGCCCCGGCGCGGGCTCGAGCCTGTGGAGCGGCACGCGGCTGGCGCAGGCGATGGCGATGACCGGCGACCTGCCGGCTGCCGCAGCCGAGATCGAGCGCGCGCTCGCGGGCGTGGATTCGACGAACTTCGGTGACGTCGCACCGGACCTGCCGGACGCCCACCAGGTGCAGGGCGCGATCGCGCTGGCCACCGGCCGGCGGCCGCAGGCGCTCGTCGCTTACGAGCGCGCGCACGCGATAGCCGACAGCCTGTTCGGAAGCTCGTCGCCGCACACGCTCGATGCGCTGGCCAGCCGGGCGAGCGCACGCGCCGAGTTCGGGGACGACGCCGGTGCATGGGCGGATGCGCGCCGGCTCGAGGACGAAAGCCGCGAAGTGCTGCGGCTGAGCGCGCAGTCGCTGGCCGAGCACGAGGCGCTCGGACTCGAACGCAGCCGGGCTTCGGGGCTCGACGTGATGATGGCGCTGGCGACCGGCGAGCGCGGTCGCGAAGCGGGCGCGCGAATCGAGCTGGCCGACGCGCTGGTTCGTGCCCGGCTCCTGGTGCTCGACCAGCTGGCGGACGAGCGCCGCGAGCTTCCCGCGTCCACGCCCGCGCTCGCTGCCGCGGTCGGCGCGCTGGAAGCGTCGCGAGCCGAGCTGGCCCGCGTGATGGTCGCGGCGCTGCGCGAGGATCGCGCGCTCGACTCCACCGTCACGCGGGCGCGGGCGCAGCGCGAAGCGGCCGAGCGTTCGCTCGCCGTGCTCAGCGAGCGCTTTCGCGCGGGGCAGAGCCGCTCGGGCGCGGGCTTCGCGGCCGTCGCCGCGGCCCTGCCGCCCGGCGGCGCGCTGGTGTCGTTCGTCCGCCACACGTCGCCCGGCGCGATGCTGTACGCGGGTCCGGCGGGCGATTCGCTGCGCCGCGCGTCGCAACTCTACTCGGCGCTCGTCCTGCGCGCGGGCGCCGCGGCGCCCGAGATCCTGTCGCTGGGCCCGGCGGCGCCGCTCGAAGCGGCGGTGACGCACTGGCTCGAGAGCTGCGCCGCTCCTCCACCGGCCGGCGCGGAGCTCGCCCGCGCCGCCGAGCGGCGTTGCATCGCGCTGGGCCGCACGGTGCGCTCGCTCGTGTGGGATCCGCTCGCGCCGCGCCTCGTGGGCGCCAGCCGCGTGTTCGTGGTGCCGGACGGCGTGCTTCATGCGGTGCCCTTCCCGGCGCTGCCGCGTGCGCGCGGCGGCTACCTGGTGGACGACGCGCCGGTGCTGCACCGGCTGACCGCGGAGCGCGACCTGTTGCCGTGGGGCGATTCGGATCGCGAAGGCCGGGGCCTGCTCGCGCTGGGTGGCGCGGACTTCGATCGGGGTTCGCCCGGCGGCGCGCGGGACTCGCTGCGCCTGCGGTTTCCGCCGCTGCCGCAGACGGCGGCCGAGGCCGGGCAGGTGGCGGCGCTGTGGCGGCAGTCGGGCGCGGCGGATTCCGCCGCCGTCACGCTGCTGGTTGGCGGTGAGGCGACCGAGTCGGCGTTCGCGAGCCGGGCGCCGGGCCGCCGCGTGCTGCATGTGGCGACGCACGGGTTCGCGCTCGGCGGTTCGCCTTCGTCTCCGGCGGCGGGCCTGCGCGGCATCGGCGCTGTCGTGAGCGGCGCGCGCCGGCCGGAGTCCCAGCGCCGCGCCGCGGCATTGCCCGGCCTCGCGCTGGCGGGCGCCAACGCCCCCGCGCGCGAGGGGGCGGAGGACGGCTTCCTCACCGCGGAGGAGATCACCTCGCTCGACCTGACCGGCGCCGAGTGGGCGGTGCTGTCGGCGTGCGAGACCGGGCTGTCGGACCCTGGCGCTCCCGAGGCCGTGCAGGGTCTGCAGCGCGCGTTTCGCCGTGCCGGAGTGCGCACGGTGATCATGAGCCTGTGGGCGGTGGACGACGCGGGCACGCGCGCGTGGATGGGGTACCTGTATCGCGCCCGGCTGCTCGAGGACCGCGACACCGCGGAGTCCGCGCGCGCGGCCTGCCGCCAGGTGCTGCGCGAGCGCCGCGCCGCCGGGCTGGACACCCACCCGTTCCACTGGGCGGCGTTCGTGGCGGCGGGCGACTGGCGCTGATTCGAGCGCGCTCCAGAACGGTTGTGCGGTAACGCGTCGCCAACCGGTTGGACCGGGTGAAGGGGATCCGATCCCCCTGAACCCCGTTCACTGGAGGCGACCCCATGCGGTTCCATCCCGCGCTGATTCCGCTACTCGTGTGTTCCGCGCTCGCGGCATGCGCACCCTCCGTCGCCTCGGCTCAGGCCGGCGGCGCCTACGACCTGTCGTGGAACTCGCTCGCCGGCGGCGGGCAGATGTTCGCGACCGGCGGCGCGTACTCGCTCGGCAGCACGACGGGTCAGTCCGGCGCCGGCGCGCTCGCGGGCGGCGTCTACGCCATCTCGGGCGGCTTCTGGAGTCCCTCGCCCGTCGCGACGACCGGCGTGGATACGGCCGCGCCGCCGGTTCCGCGCGTGTTCGCGGCGCGCCTCGCGGGCGCCAATCCGTCGCGCACTTCGTCGGCGATCCAGTTCGACCTGCCCTCGCTGCGCCGTGTCGACGTCTCGCTGTTCGGCGTGGACGGCCGCCTGGTGCGCCGCCTGGTGGATGCCCCGCGCGAGGCCGGTCGGCACACCGCCTACTGGGACGGCGCCGACGGCAACGGCCGTCGCGTCGTGCCCGGCATGTACTTCGCGCGAGTCCGGGCCGGCGACACGCAGGCCACGCTCCGCATCGTCCGCATTCACTAGGTCACCACGCCCCATCCACGGGAGTCGCCCATGAACCACCCGATCCGCCTGTTCCGTCCCGCGTCGATGCTGGTGATCGCGCTCTTCTTCCTGTGCATGGCCGCGGTGGCGTTCGCCGTTCCGGTCGGCACCCACTTCACGTACCAGGGCAAGCTGCAGAAGGACGCCGCTCCGTACAGCGGCGCGGCCGACATGGTCTTTCGCCTCTACGACGATCCCGGCGCGGGCAACCAGATCGGCGCCGACGTCACGCTGGCCGGCGTGACGCTGGCCGAGGGGCTGTTCACGGTGGAGCTGGACTTCGGAGGCGTGTTCGACGGCACCGCGCTGTGGCTCGAGGTGCAGGTGCTCACCGACGGCGAGGCCGAGTACACGACGCTCGCTCCGCGCCAGCTGCTCGCGGCGACGCCGTACGCGCTGCACGCGCTGAGCGCGCCGGGCTCCGGCGGCGGAGGAAGCGACTGGGTCAACACCGGCGGCGACCTGACCTACAGCGGCGGCGGCATCGGCGTGCTCAACGGTTCTTCGCCCTACGCCAGCGGCAAGGGCGTGTTCATCGAGGGCGGCGGTGCGAGCGGTTACCTGTACGCGTATGACTACGACACGAACCACAACCTGCCGCTGCTGCTCAACTCGCCCGGCGGAAACGTCGGCATCGGTACGGTGGTGCCGGTGGCGAGGCTCGAGGTCTCGACGAGCAGGGGACTGGGACTCAAGACAGTCAGTGCGGGCAGCCTGTTCGAGCCGATCAACGCCGGGATCCGCGTCCATGGCGCCACGGGAACCGGCCTCTCCGGCACGAGCTGCGTCGGTGTCTGGGCCACCTCCACCGATGATCGCGCCGTCGCCGGCTTCAGCACGACCAGCTGGGGAGTTTCCGGCGACTGCACCAGCGCCGGCACGTACGGCATTCTCGGCACGCCCAACGAGGGCATCTACGGTTTGAGCCCCAACGTGGCCAAGCCGGCCGGGCGGTTCGTGTGCCCGACGGGCGGCATCGCGATCGACGCGGGCTGGGGCCTGGTCAAGGTCAAGACGCTGCAGATCCTGGGCGGCGCCGACCTGGCCGAGCGCTTCGACGTGACGGGCGATGCCGAGCCGGGCACCGTGCTCACCATTGATCCCGCGCAGACCGGAAGCCTGCGCACCTCCGACGAGGCGTATTCGCACCGCGTCGCCGGCGTGGTGAGCGGCGCCAACCAGCTCAACGCCGGCGTCGTGCTGAGCGCCGACGAGCGAACCGAGGGCACGGCCGCCGTGGCGCTGACCGGGCGCGTGTGGGTCAAGTGCGACGCCACCGAATCCCCGATCGTGGCGGGCGATCTGCTCACCACGTCGGCGCGCGCGGGCTTCGCCATGAAGGCCGTGGACCGCGACCGCGCGCAGGGCGCCGTGCTGGGCAAGGCCATGTCCGCGCTCGAATCCGGCACCGGCATGGTGCTCGTGATCGTGAGCCTGCAGTGAGGCGCCTCGCAGCCGCCGTGCTGCTCGCCGCCACCCTCGCGGCGCCGCTCGCGCGCGCGCAGGACACCGGCGCTCCCCGCGTGCAGCGCACGGTGAGCCCGCGCTTGGTGGGGGAGATCGAAATGCGCCAGCTGGCGCTGTTCGATCCCGCGCGCAATCCATTCAAGGTGCGCGCGCCCGGGTACAAGCCCCGGCCCGCGAACGATTCGCCCGAGTACGCCGAGCGCGGGTTCCGCTCGCTGGTCCCGCCGCCCGCGTCCGTGCCCACCGACGGTCCGCTGGCGCCGCAGTCCGCGCAGACCTTCTACAACTACCAGCCGCGCATGACGACCAACTTCTCCGTGCGCGACACGGGCGGTTGGGTGCCCGGCGACTGCACCATCGCCGCCGGTCCCACTTACGTCGTGGTGGCGTTCAACTCGTCGGTGGCCATCTACGACAAGGCGGGCACACAGACGTGGTTCTCGAGCCTCGACGGACTGCTCGGCGCCACCGCCGGGTGGAAGGGACACTTCGATCCCAAGGTGGTCTACGACGAGGGCAGCAACCGCTTCTACCTCATGGCGCTCGACCTGGACCTGGCCACACGCACGTCCGTGTGGTCGGTGGCCGTGTCGGTGAGCAGCGACCCGAACCAGGGCTGGTACGTGTACGGCCAGATGGCCAACCAGTGGGACGGCGAGGGGGTCGACTACGAGGATCTCGGTTTCGGTCCGCGCGCGATCTACCTGACGGGCAACTACATCTCGTTCTCGGACTGGGCGGCGCTTCCCGGCTTCGTCGCGAACCACACCAACGCGCTGTGGGTGATGGACAAGGCGGCGATGCTCGCGGGGCAGGCGGTGTCGTTCTGGACGTTCGGGGACGTGGCCGGCGAAAGCAGCCAGCCCGTGTTCCAGACGCGGGTCGCCCAGGTGCACACCGTTCCGTTCGGCGGCGCGGTGGACGGCTTCATGACCGGGTGGCAGAGCATGGTGAATCCGGCGAACACGATGCGTGTGAGCGTCTGGGGCATCGGCCTGCCGGGCAACTTCCCGACCGGCGCTCCCACGCTGGACCGGCGCACGGTGGACACCACCGTGCCCGCCGGATTCCCGAACGCGCAGCAGTCCGGCGGACCGGCGCGCCTGCAGGGCGACAATCTCGGCTCCGCGCAGCTGTCGCTCTATTTCCGCGGCAACACGCTGACCATGCCGCTTCCCGTCGGCAGCGGCTCGGTGAGCGCGGCGCGCGTGCTGCACCTGAGCGTGGTGTGGCCGACCGTGTCCATCGCGTGGCAGACGGATTACGGCGACGGCACGAACTATCACCTGTGGCCCAACGTGGCGGTCAACGCGCGCGGCCAGCACGCGCTCGTGTACGGGCGTTCGGGCACCGGCGAGTTCGCCAACTTCCGCTGGGCCACGCGCACCACTGACGATCCCGGGTTCGGCGCGAGCCAGTTGGTGCGCGCGGGCCAGGACTACGTGGGCAATCCCCTGACCGACACCGGGGCGACGTTGCATCGCTGGGGCGACTACTCGGGCGTCGCGGTGGATCCCGTCTCGCAGGGCTTCTGGATGTTCGGCATGTACGCCATGGATCGCGGCAGTGACGACGGCACCGATTTCGAGTTCTGGTGCGGTTACGTGCCGCGGGCCGTGTACGTGGACCTGTCCTACGTGGGCTCCGAGGTGGGCACCACCCAGCGCCCGTTCAACACGCTCGGCGAGGCGCTCAACGAATCGTTCAACGGCAACGACGTCGTGATGAAGGCGGGCTCGTATTCCGCCGGCGGCATCCTGTCCCGGCCGGTCACGATCCTGGCCGACGGCGGCACCGTGGTGATCGTGCCGTAGCGGGCCGCCATTCGGGCAAACGACAACCGCCGGCGCTCGTCGTGAGCGCCGGCAGTTCTTGTTCGGGCCGAGCGGATCAGGCAGCCTCGACGTCGACGAACTCTCCCTCGGAGATCGGCTTCGGAACCGGAAGCCCTTCCTGCTTCAATCCATCGATGTGTAGAGCGATCGCCTCGCGAATCAGGTCCACGACTTCGTCTCGGGTCTCACCGACAGCGACGCAGCCAGGCAGGTCGGGCACGTGTGCGCCCCAGCTCGACTCCCCTCGTTCGATCACGACCATGTATCGCATCACTCGTCGCCCTCCCGCTTCTTGAGCCCGGCCTGCTTCAGGATGGAGCCCAGCGTTCCCTGCGGAACGTCGAGACTCGGTTTCCCCGCGACAGTCACAGTTCCTGGCTTGCCCGGATTCTTGAACTGCTGGTGGCTTCCTCTGGTTCGAACCAGTATCCAGCCATCGTCCTCGAGAAGGCGGATCAACTCGCCCACTTTCATCCCATCTCCGGTTTCCCGGGGGCGGTCAGTCTTGCGGCCGCCGTGCTCTTACTAGTTCCGCACGGCCACCGTGGTCTGGTCGCCGTCCTTGTCTTCCATCACCCAGCGCACGCCCTTGCTGCACGGGCACGAGCCGCCGACGCGCTTGAGGCGCGGCATTTCCTTCATGGCCTCGGCCACCGTCTTCTGGCCCGACGCCACCGACCTCAGCGCCGCGGCGTACAGCTTCATGTCGCGGCTGGCGATGTAGCCGTCGTTCAGGTTGAGCGCCAGGTAGCGCAGGTATTCCTCGGCGTCGGTGAACACTTCGCCGTCGATGCCCACCATGGCGAACGCGTGCACGCCCTTGCGGCGGAAGAAGCGCTTGTCGGGCGTGCGCAGCAGGTCGGTCCACGCCAGCCCCTGATGCGTGCCGCGCGAGCGCTCGAGCTCGTCGAGCACCGCCTCGGCCTTGTCCGGCGCGTAGTCGGGAAAGCGGGCGCGGATGAAGCGCGTGTTGATGTCGCGGATCATCTTGCGCACTTCCTCGTGATACATGGACGAGGCTTCGTCGTTCTTCATGTCCTTGAAGCCGAAGTTCACGTTGGTGTCGCCGCCACGCTCGTCACCGAACATCTCCATGCCGCGCGGCAGCCACTTGTTCACCGCGTGCTGCATCATCTTCATGGTCACGAACACGTCGCCCTGCGCGGCCTTCTGCGCCCAGCGCCGCATCGGGATCACGCCGGCGGCCAGGTGGAACGCCTCCTCGCGCAGCATGGGCGGCATGCTGTCGGCCATGGGCTTGTACGCACACACCTTCTGCATGGTGAGCTGGTACTTGCCCACGCGGTCGATGCACGCGGCGAAGACCACGTTGTCCGTGTACGAGTCGTAGTCGAGGTTGAACGCGTCCAGCACGTGGCTGCCGGTGGTCATGGAGAGGATCTCCTCGACCATCTGCTCGCCGGTGACGCCGCCCGACACGCTGCTCCAGTCCTCGGAGAGCAGCAGGTGCAGCATCTGGTAGCCGTGGCGCAGCTCTTCGGCCATGACGCGCATGGTCCAGAACTTGTCCTCGTCCTCGGGCGCGCGATCGACCGTTCCGGCGTGCTGCTGGATGGAGCCGAACTCGGTGGAGGCCTGCGCCTTGATGATCGCCAGCAGGTGCTTGGCCTGCTCCTCGGTCATCTCGTTCGGCTTGAGCTTCTTGGGCTGGCCCTTGAAGTCGCCGATCTGGATGACGTCGGTGGTGCCCAGCTCCATCTTGGCGCACAGGCAGAACTGGTCGTCCTTGGGAAAGTACTTGTCCCAGTACTTCAGCAGCAGCTCGTAGTCCTTGAAGTTGTGACGATGCCAGTGTTCGACGGCATCGTGGTACTTCTTGGGCAGCTCGACGTTCTCGACCTTCAGCGCCATGGGTGCGGGTCCTCTTTAGAGCTTGCGTTCGAGCGCGGCGAGCGGCGATTCGCCGAAGCCGATGGCCTTGAGGAATCCGGCGACGGGCTCGTCCGTACGGTCCACCAGCGTGCGGACGCTGGTGGCTCCCTCCGCCTTGAAGTGCGCGCAGATGGCGTCGAACATCCGCCGGCCCAGATCCTTGCCCCGGTGGTCCGGATCGATGCCGAAGCGCTCGATCCAGCCGCTCGGCTCTTCGAGGCCGAACTCGCCGGCCCGGCAGTCGCCCAGCATGAACCCCACCACCTTGCCGCCCGACTCGGCCACCTGCGACGCCCCGGGATCGCGCCGCGTGTAGAACATGACGCGCTGCTCCCAGATGTCGGGCCGATAGATGCCGGTGATCTTCTCGTCGATGCGAACGATTCCGTTCAGGTCGAGTTCGTCGAGCGCTCGGATGCGCACGTCCGCGGTCACTTCGGGCATGGGAGTCTCCCGGATGGATGGGGTCATGGGGGCGAAACGGCGGGAAAACTAGCAGGTCCGACGGGGGTTGGGCAGGGCGGAGGTGACTGCGGCTTTGCATATCCCCGCCCGGCGGGACCATAATCCCGCCCGATGGGACGAACCGAGCCGCCGCTCTCGCCGACCCGTGCGCCGCTGCGCACGGCCCCGTTGTCCGTAGCCGCCCTGCTGCTGGCCGCCATGCCGTGGCTGGCCTCGCTGTGGCACAACGGCGAACTCGCTCCCACCTCGGCCGACTTCTGGACCTCGACGGTCGCCTCGGTGTTCGCCGCGGGCTTCGGCATGTGGGTCATCGTGCTGCTGCGCCGCGAGCGATCCATGGCGCGCCAGCACCTGGAGGACCTCGAGGCGCTCACGCTGACCGACCCGCTGACCGGGCTGGGCAACCGCCGCGCGCTCGAGCGCGACCTGTCCCGCGCCATGCTGCGGTCGCGCCGGCTCAACCACCCGCTCACCCTCCTTTATATGGACGTGGACGACCTCAAGGTGGTGAACGACAAGTTCGGGCACGCCGCGGGTGACGAAACGCTGCGCGTGGTGGGCAACGTGATCCGCTCCTGTTCGCGCGAAGGCACGGACAGCGGCTACCGGGTCGGCGGCGACGAGTTCGTGATCATCGTGCTCGCGGACCGCGAAGGCTCCGACGTGCTGTCGCGCCGCATCCAGCAGGGCTTCTCGGGCCGCTCGCCCTACCACTCCACCGTCAGCCTGGGTGTCGTCGAATGGGACGGCGCGCTGTCGGCGGGCGAGCTGATCAACGAGGCCGACCGGCTCATGTACACGAACAAGCACATGGGACGCCGCGTCGAGGCCAAGAAGCGCGCGGGGGCTTAAGCCCCACCCGGGCGCGGCCAGCCGGCCGCCGCCCGCCCGCCGCTGTTAGAACCGCCCCCCAGCCGCGAAGACACCAGTGCAGCTCGCTCGTTCGGGGCAGGGCATGCCCGTGCCCGCTCCCCGGTCCTCGACGCCCCGCCGTGCTCCATCGGAGAAGTCGCATGTCACGACCGCCCGCCCCGCTGTTCGCCCTGCTGCTGGTGGCCCTGTTCGCGCTGGTCGCGCCGCGCGCCCACGCCGCCGCCTTCTCGGCGGCCGACTCCTGCACGGACTGCATCGCCGTGCCCGACGCCTGCTGCTCGGCGCTGCCCAACTTCCAGTTCCCGGGCGCGCCGGTGTTCTCGCCCGACATTCTCGTGGCCACGCGGCAGTCGGTGTTCGATCCCTACGTGCTCACCATCTACGACCTCGCGAGCCCGCTGCCGGCCGGCCCCGAGGACGTCAACTGGGCCGCCATCTCGCGCTACAACGGGCCCGGCGTGGGCTGGACCGCCGACTCGCTCGGCACCGTGTTCGGTCTCACGCTCGACGAGTACGGAAACATCTTCGTCACGCACACCGCCATGTACGGCGGCGACCTGGTCGGCCAGGTGTTCGGGGCCGGGCCGGGCGCGGTCTATCGCATCGACGGGGTCACCGGAAAGATCACCACGTTCATCACGCTGCCCAACTTTCCGGACACGGCGGAGCCGGTGGGCGACGACCTGCCGGGGCTGGGCAACATCACGTACGACTGCGTGCACAAGCAGTTCTTCGTGACCAACATGGAGGACGGCAAGGTCTATCGCATCAAGCCGGTCGGCGTGAACGGCGCCACGGGCACCGTGCAGCAGGTGTTCGATCCGCTCGGCGCCGACAACGGCGCGCCGGGCTTCGCGCCCGCGGGCGAGCGGCTGTGGGCGGTGCAGATCCACGGCAACCGCGTCTTCTACTCGGTCTGGTACGAGGACCTGCTCGTCAACAGCCCGCAGAACAACTCCATCCGCAGCGTGCAGCTGAACGGCTCCGGCGCGATCCTGCCGGGCACCGACAAGCTCGAACTGGTGCTGCCCGACAATCCCTCGATGGGCAGCCAGACGTATCCCGGCAGCAATCCGGTCTCGGACATCTCGTTCAACGCCGCGGGCAGCATGCTTCTCGCCGAGCGCTCGATGGCCGGCCCGACGTTCTCGGGGGCGCACACCTCGCGGTTGCTCGAGTACGAGTGCGTGAATTGGTGCTGGCAGCGCACGAACGCCTTCCACGTGGGCGACTGCTGCAGCCGCACCAACTCCGCCGGCGGCTGCGACTACGACCTCCAGCCCTACGGCGGCCCCACGCAGGCGCTGGGCCGCGTGTGGGTGAGCGGCGACGCGCTGCACCTGTCGGGCACCTACTCCGACATCATCTACGGCCTGCAGGGATTCCGGCCCGGCGGCGGCGACATCACCACGAGCCTGCTGGTGGACTCCGACGGCGACTCGCTGGGCATGGACAAGGTCTACCAGGGCGACGTCGAGAAGCCCGGCTGCCCGCCCGCCACGGTGGGCTCCATCTGCGGACTCAAGTTCCTCGACGCGAACCACAACGGCGTTCTGGACGGCGGTGAAACGACGCTGCCCGGCTGGCCGATCACGCTGAACGGTCCGGGCGGTCCGTACAACACCACCACCGACGCGAACGGTGACTACTGCTTCACGAACCTCGCACCGGGCACCTACACGGTGGGCGAGGGCGCGGTCGCGGGCTACGTGCAGACGCTGCCCGCGGCGGGCACGTACTCGGTGACGGTGGCGGTGGGGCAGACGATCGGCGGCAAGGACTTCGGCAACTACCTCTGCGGCAGCGGCAACTGCACGCCGGCGCCCACGGGCATGACGGGCTGGTGGCCCTTCAACCAGCCGCTCACGTCCACCACGGCGTCCGACCTCACTCATCTGTCGCCCGTGCGCAACCTGATGCAGCTGTTCGGCGGCGCCGCGATCACCACTGGCGGCGCGGTGGGCAACGCGCTGTGCTTCCCGTCCGAGCTGGACTACGCGGTCATCCCCAACTCGAACCAGGTCAACCTGAACGTGTCGGGCCAGCCGTTCTCGATGGACGCGTGGATCCGCGTTCCCGCCTCGGGCGGTATCGGACGCATGCTGGTGGACAAGCGCACGCTGGTTTCGGGCTCGCCGTTCCAGACGAGCGGCTACGCGCTCTACCTGAACGGCATGCAGCTGGTGCTCGAGCTGGGCTGGGGAACGTCCATGCAGGTGATTCCCGGGCCCATCGTGCCGGCCAACACGTGGACGCACTTCGCCGTCACGGTCAGCCACGCGCCCGCGGCAGGCACCTGGTACCTGAACGGCGCCCCGCAGGCGGCTTACGCGTTCGCGCCCACGCTGGGCTTCGCGTACAGCACGGCGCCGTTCTTCGTGGGACGCGCCAACTCGGCGGTGGGCTTCGGCGAGCCGCTGCTGGGCTGCATCGACGAGCTGGAGTTCTTCTACAACCACGTGCTGCCCGCGGCCAAGGTGGCGGAGATCTACAACGCGGGCGTGGCGGGCAAGTGCCCCGACGTGGTCAAGCTGCCCGCGGTCACCAGCATCTGCAAGAACGACTCGACAGTCACGGTGTGCTTCAGCATCTGCAACACCGCGGCGATTCCGCAGAGCTACCACTGGTCGCTCGCCGGACTGCCGGTGGGTCCCGGCTGCACGGTGGCCGGTCCGGTCACGTTCAGCCCGGCGCTGGGTTCGCTCACCGTGCCGGCGGGCTCCTGCGGCGTGCCGGTGTGCGTGACCATTCCGCGTCCGGCGGGACTCACGGCGCAGAACGCCACGTCGTGCTTCGCGCTGACGGTGGTCAACGACAGCACGGGGCGCTGCCAGACGCGGCAGGGCAGCATCCGCGCGGACAATACCTGCTGGTGCGTGCGGCCCAACACGGGCGGCGGCGTGGTCGCCGTGGCGGCGCGCGCGCTGCCCCCGGGCATGATCGGCGTGCCGATCGACATCGGTGCCGGGCACCCGTGCCCGCCGATTTCGGCGTTGAGCTACTCGGTGAGCGCGCGGTTCGACGGCGGTACGCAGGAAGACCCGCACAAGCTGTCTCTGAACGGCCTGCCGCCCGGCGAGCCGGTGCTGGGCATGCTGGACCCGAGCGGCCTGCCCGAGGAAGTGCTGACCGTGCACCTGAGCTGGGTGGGCGAGCACGACCTGGGCGCGCCCTACTCCGTGGTGGTCGAGGCGGACACCGACGGTGACGGCCTGATGGAGGAAGTCTGCAGCGTGCCGGTGGTGTCGGAGTACGACTCCACCGCGACCACGGCCGTGCCGCCCACGGGCGTCGCGGGCGCGACGCTGCAGCTGCGCGCGTCGCCGAACCCGTTCTTCGGTTCGTCGGCGGTGTCGTTCACGATGCCGCGCGCGGGGCACGTGGAGCTGGGCGTGTACGACGTCAACGGACGGCTGGTGCGCACGCTTCGCCGCGGCACGGCGGCGGCGGGCACGCATTCGCTGGACTGGGACGGACGCGACCCGCAGGGCCACGCGGCTCCGGCGGGCGTCTACTTCGTGCGCCTCGAGACCCCGGGCTCGCAGCTGAAGACCAAGCTGGTCAAGCTGCGTTAGGCGCGCGCGTGAAGGCCGCGGCGCTCACGATGGCGGTGAGCGCCGCGCCCCACGCCATGTCCACGGCCGTGATGAACGGCGTCCAGCCGTTCAGCACCGCCAGCGCGGTCAGGTCGAACGTCGCGTAGGCGACGAACCCGAAGAACGCGCCGCGCAGCGCCGTGCGCGCGCGAGACGCGCCGGCCGGCATGGCGTGGATCACGAACTCGTTCACGCCCACCAGGTAGATCATGTAAAAGAGCGCGGCGGCGATCACGCCGGGTTGCGCGCGCATGAGCACGCCCACTTCGCGCTGGTAAAGCGGCGGCGCGATCACGCCCAGCCACAGCAGGTCCAGCGCGAGCATGACGACGGCGGAAACGGCATACGTGCGTGCGCGGTTCATCGGCGGTCCTCCCGGCGCCCGGCCGGTTCGGGGTGTGCCGCGCGCGGCGGCAGCGGAAAGAAGGCGCTCGTGCGCGCCGCGTACTCGGCGTAACCGGGGCGCGAGGACATCGCGCGCTCGAGCAGCGCGACGCCGGACACCCGCACCAGCAGGAAGGTCATGAGCAGCGGGCCGGCCAGCGTCCACCACGCCCCGCTGGTGGACAGCGCGAACAGCCCCAGCCCCCACCACAGCAGCGCGTCGCCGAAGTAGTTGGGGTGGCGGGTCCACGCCCACAGCCCGCGGTCCATCACGCGGCCGCGGTGGGCGGGGTCGCGCTTGAACTCCGCCAGCTGCGCGTCGCCGACGCTCTCGAACGCGAACCCCGCCGCCCACAGCGCCACGCCCGCCCAGTCCAGCGGCTGCAGCGTGCGCGGCGCGTCCGGGCGCAGCGCCGCCCACAGCGGCAGCGCCACGATCGTGAGCAGCGCCGCCTGCAGCGCGAACACGGTGAACAGGCTCGTCCACCAGAACGACGCGGGCGACTTCGCGCGCATCGCGGCGTAGCGCGCGTCCTCGCCATGCCCGGCGTTGCGCCGGGAGATGTGCCAGCCGAGCCTCAGCCCCCACACGGTGACGAGCGCGGCCAGCAGGAAGGCGCGCGGGGTGAACGCGGCGTAAGAGACCAGCCACGTCCAGGCCGCCACCGCGAACCCCGGTCCCCAGAAGCGGTCCACCAGGCTCACGTCTCGCGCGCGAACGCCGGCCGTCCACACCAGCGCGAGCAGCGCCATCACCGCAGCGGGAGCGGCGAGGAATGGCGTCATCAGTCGCCCGTCGCGCGTGGCGCGGCGCCGTCACCGCGGCCGTGCTCGGGCCCGGCCAGCTCCATCTGCACCAGCGCGCACGTGCGCTCGAGGAAGCCGGCCTCGCAGTAGCTGAAGTACCAGCGCCACAGGCGCACGAAGCGCTCGTCGAACCCCAACGCGCGCACGCGGTCGATGCCCGCCTCGAAGCGCGCGCTCCACTCGCGCAGGGTGCGCGCGTAGTGCGGCGTGTGGTCCGTCACGCTCTCCACGCGCAGCGGGCTCGCCGCGGCGGCGGCCGCGGTCATGCCGCGCACGGACGGCAGCGCGCCGCCGGGAAACACGTGGCGCTGGATGAAGTCCACGCCCTTCTTGTAGGCGGCCTCGTCCTGGTCGCGAATGACGATCGCCTGCAGCACGGCGCGTCCGTCGGCGGCCAGCATGCGACCGAGCACGCGGAAGTAGTCGTGCAGGTATTCATGGCCCACCGCCTCGATCATCTCGATCGACACCAGCCGGTCGAATCGCCGCCCCAGCCTGGGCAGGTCGCGATAGTCCTCGAGCAGCACGGTGATGCGGTCCGCGAGTCCCGCCTCGCGCACGCGGCGCGTGGCCACCTCGAACTGCGCAGGCGACAGCGTGGTCGTGGTCACGCGCACATCATGTCGGCGCGCGGCGTGAATGGCGAACCCGCCCCAGCCGGTGCCGATCTCGAGCACTTCCTGGTCCTTCGACAGCCGCAGCTTGTCGCACACCACGTCGAGCTTGTGCACCGCCGCTTCATCGAGACCGGACGACTCGGCCGGGAACAGCGCGCACGAGTACATGAGCGTCGGGTCCAGGATCAGCGCGAAGAACTCGTTGCCCAGGTCGTAGTGCGCGGCGATGTTGACGCGCGAGCCGCGCCGCGTGTTGCGGCGCATGGCGTGCAGGGCGTGCAGCGCCGGGGTGCGCAGGCGCGCGAAGCCGCCCTCGAGCCCGGCCAGCGCCCGGCGGTCGCGCGCCAGCAGCCGGATGAGGCCCGTCAGGTCGTCCGTGTCCCAGTCGCCGCGCATGTACGACTCCGAGGCGCCCACCGCGCCGCCCGTGGCCACGTCGAGCCAGAACGACGGGTCGTGCACGCGCAGCGTGGAGTCGAGCCCGTTGCCGGTGCCGGTCACGCCGAGTCGCGTCTCCGTACCGTGCTCGTGCACGGTGAGCGCGCCGGAGCTCAGCTTCCCGAGCGCGTCGAGCACGCCGCGCCGCGACAGCTTCTCGGCCAGCGAGGGCTGGGTGGCGGCCGAAGTCGCGCCGGAAAGGTGGGTGGTGGCCGTGGTCATGCCGCGCTCCTGTGCCGCGCGCTCTCGAGGTCACGCGGGTGCGGGTGATAGGGGAGGCGCTTGAGCCACAGCCGCAGCGCCTCCCAGTAGATGCGAAACAGCACCTGCAGCGTCATCAGCGGAAAGCGCGCGAGCGTCGAATGCAGCGAGCCGGCGGTGATCGGGCGGCGCGCCAGCGACAGCGTGGCGTCGAACACGCGGCCGGCGGCGCCGTGGTCCTCCATGTGGACCGCGAGCCGCGCGCCGGGAGGGGAGAAGCGAAAGTGGTGCACGAGGTCCATGGGCAGGAACGGCGAGACGTGGAACTCCTTGCCGGCCTGAAAGGCCAGCGGCCCGCCCTGCTCGCGCCGGTCGAGCACGTAGCAGTGGCGCTCGTTCCACGGGGTGTTGCTCACCTCGGCCACGATCACCTCGACGCGCTCGCCGGCGGGATCGAAGCAGTAGTAGAAACTCACCGGATTGAACCCGACGCCGAACATGCGCAGGTTCGTCAGCAGCCGCACCGGTCCGGAAGGGCGGCTGCCGGTGCGCGCCGCCACCAGGTCGCGCACTTCGTCGTCGAGCGGTCGCGCGGGATCGCCCAGGTGGTCGCGGCGGTCGAAGCGCGCGAGCGCCGGGCGGGTCGTGCTCCACAGCGCGCTCGCCGCGAACACGCGGTCGAGCTCGCCCAGGTCCAGGTAGGTCATGAACACCGGATAGGTGAACGAGTGCGCGCGCGGCGCGACGCGCCGGTGCCGCACCCAGCCCACGTACAGCGCGCTGGCGAGGGTCATGCGAATGCCGGCTCGGCGGACCGGAGCCGGGCTGCTTTCATGGCGCGGGCCACGGCCAGGCCGCTCGCGAGACCGTCCTCGTGAAAACCGTTCCGCCAGTAGGCGCCGCAGAAGTGCACGCGGTTCGGTCCGCTCACCTCGGAGTGCCGCTCCTGCGCGGCGAGCGCCTCGCGCGTGAACACCGGGTGCTCGAAGGTCATGCGGCGGATCACCCGCGACGCGGCGACCTGGCCGCTCTCGTTGAGCGACACCAGGAAGCGCTCGGGCGAGGACAGGCCCTGCAGCGTGGTCATGTCGTAGGTCACGCTGACGGGCGCCTGCAGGTCGGCCGGCAGATGGTAGTTCCACGACGACCACGCGCGGCGCGAGCGGGGCAGCACGCTCGTGTCCGTGTGCAGCACCGCCGTGTTGCTCTGGTAGCGGAACGCGCCCACCACCTCGCGCTCGAGCGGCGAGGCGTCGGTGAGCAGCGCGAGCGCCTGGTCGGAGTGCGTGGCGAACACCACCTGGTCGAACTCCCGCGCGCCGCCGTCCAGCCGCACCTCGACGCCGGTGGCGGTGCGGCGCACGCCGCGCACGGGCGTGCGCGCATGCACGCGGTCGGCGAACGGGCGGATGAGCGGCGCCACGTACGTGTGCGAGCCGCCGGACACCACGCGCCAGCGCGGCTGCTTCGCGGGCGGCTCGAGCAGGCCGTGATTGCGGAAGAAGCGGACGAAGAACGCGGCGGGAAAGTCGCGCATGTCGCGCTCGCTCGACGACCAGATCGCGGCGCCCATCGGGACCAGGTAGCGGTCGCGGAAGCCCTCCGAGAAACCGGCCCGGTCGCACAGCTCGCCCAGCGTGGCGTTCGCATGGGGTCCCTCGACCAGCGCCAGCGCCTCGCGGTTGAAGCGCAGGATGTCGGCCAGCATGCGCAGGAACGAGGGGTTCACCAGGTTGCGGCGCTGCGCGAACACGGCGTCCAGCGTTTCGCCGCCGTACTCGATGCCGCTGCGCCGGTCGGTGACGCTGAAGCCCATGGTGGTGGGGCGCGAGGCCACGCCGAGCCGCGCGAGCATGGCGCAGAAGTCCGGGTAGGTGCGCTCGTTGAACACCACGAACCCGGTGTCCACGTCGAACGGGCCGGAAGGGGTGTCCACGCGCACGGTGTGCGTGTGTCCGCCGATGTGCCCGGCGGCCTCGAACACCGTCACGTCGTGCTCTCCATGCAGCTGCGCTGCCACGGTCAGCCCGGAGATGCCGGCGCCGACGATCGCGACCTTCAAGTGAATACCTCTCGCATTGTTATTGAGTTGGTTTTGGGTACCTCACCCCCCGGTTGGACGCGCGCCCCCCGGGCGCGTTTCGAAATAAAACACGTCCGCACCGGGCCGGATGACGGGCCCGGCCGCCCTCGCCTAGACTGCGCGCGTTCGATTCGCACGCCATTCGCACATTTCGCCGCCGGAGTCCCCATGAGTCCCGCGTTCCGCAGGCTTTCGCCCGTCCTCGCCGCGCTGGGTGTTTTCACCTGCGCCGCCGTCGCGTTCTCCAGCGTCCACTACGCCGACGGGCCCGCCGCCTCCAAGACGGGCGCGCCCGCGATCGGTTCGCACCCCGCCGAGGGGCTGTGCACGGACTGCCACATGACGGACGACGGCAACGGCGGCTTCCTGCCCAACCTGAACCTGCCCGGCGGCCAGGTGCGCGTGCTCGACCTGCCGCAGTACTACGTGCCGGGCCGCACGTACGCGCTGCGCGTGGAGCTGGCGAGCGATTCGGCGGCGAGCGCGAACGTGTTCATTCCGCGCTGGGGGTTCCAGCTGACGGCGGTGGACGCCGCCACGGGCGCGGGCGCCGGCAGCTTCTCGGTCGCCGACACGACCGTGCTGCACGTGAAGGCCGCGATTCACCCGCAGCTCGCCGGGCGCTGGTACGTGGAGCACGGCTACTTCGGGCTGCACGAGGGCGAGCTGGGCCCGGTCGAGTGGAGCTTCGACTGGACGGCGCCCACCGAACCCATGGGCACGATCCACTTCTACGTGGCGGGCAACGCGGCCAACGGGTCCGAGGAGCCGAGCGGCGACTACATCTACACTTCGTCGGCCGCGATCCTCGACACCACCACCGGCGCGCGCACGGTCAGCTGGGGCGCGCTCAAGTCCCGGCGGCGATAGGCCGCCGGATCTCGGTCAGGCCAGCGCCGTCCGGCTCACCACTTCGAGCGCGCGGTCGATCATCCACGGCCAGCGGAACGAGGCGTTGAGCCCCGGCTGCTCGGTGTGCGTGTGCCACTCGACCGGGTGGTTCTCGCCGCGCAACTCGTCGGCGAAGTCCGGGTCGCAGGCTTCGGCCGCCATCCACGCCGCATCCCGTGACGGCGGCGCGGCACGGCGCGGGCGGGGCACCACTCCGGGACGATGACGCGTCAGCTGGCGCGCCATCCAGCCCACCATGCGCGGACGCAGGTCGGACAGCACGTTGAAGCAGTCGTGCGCGGCGCGCGGGTAGAACACCAGCTCGCGCTCGCAGCGCGCCGTCTCGAAGATGCGGAACGCTTCTTCACCCGGCGTGATCATGTCGCGGCCGCCGCCGGCCACCATGAGCGGGCGGTCCAGCTTCGGCAGCGAGTCGGCCAGCGTGATGCGCGGAATGTGGCGGTCCATCTCCTCGACGGGCATGTCGTAGAGCGCCGCGAGTTCGCCCCGCATGCTGGCCAGGGTCACGTTCCAGTACACGTCGGCGGAGAACGGCGGGCTCACGGCGGCCACGGCGCGCACGCGCGGGTCGTGCGCCGTCATGCGGATGGCGCAGTAGCCGCCCAGTGACAGACCCATGAAGCCGACGGCGTCGGGGTCCAGCTCCGGCAGCGCCTCGATGTGGTTCATGATCGCCACGCCCACCGGGCGCGGCTCGCCCACGTGGCCGAGGCGGTGGAACGTCTGGCCCAGGCCCGGGCCGTCGAACATGCACACCGCGATGCCGCGCGCGAGATAGGCGTCGCTCCACCAGTGCAGCTCTTCCTTGACCGCGTTGGTGCCGTTGAAGATGACCACCACTGGGCGCGGCCCGTCGCCGGGCGGCACGCGCAGGTAGCCGCGGATCAGGTAGCGCCGGAACGGCACCTCGATGGGCACCGCGGGCACGTCGAAGTGGGGCGCGGCCATGGCGTAGGCGCGCACGCAGCCGTCGTGCAGCGCGCGCTTGTGCGCGGGATCCAGGAACACCACGTACTGCGCGAAGTTGTAGCAGGCGGACGCGGTGAGGAAGTGGTGCGCGGACTCGCGCCAGCGCCCGATCGCCATGGCGTCACCGCCGCGCTTCTCGAACGCGCGGCCCATGGCTTCCCACTCGTTGGCCCAGGACTCGAGGCCGTCCACGCGGCCGAGCACGTCGTCGAGGTCGCCTTCGGTGACGCCGTGGTTGGTGAACTGGAGCTTGGCCCACGCGGGCATCTGGCGGGCGGCGCCCAGCTTGAGGCTCAGGCGCACGAAACCCGGACGCAGCAGCTGGCTCCGCAGCATGTGCGGAACGAGAAGTTCGAGCCGGCCGCCTTTGACCTGCATGTGGACGCTCCACGATTCGCTTCGGCGAACCGGCGGGGGGCGCGTGGGCGGACTGCCCGGCAGCGCGACCAGCCGGCAGGTATGAGTCACGTGTCAGTCCTATCAACAGCATGCGCTGTGCCATGCGCTCGACAGGACTCCACCTGCAGTTTCGTCAGTCGCGGGCCACACTTGAGCGCGAATTGCCGGTGAATGCCCGGCATGGCGGAGTTGCGCGCGGGAGCCGGACGCGGGGCTGGGGCATTTGCCCGCGCCACCGGTGTTGCGCACCCGAATCTCGCGTGGCGAAAACGCGCCGATCAGCGCGAGGCGGCGACGCGCTCGCGGTACGCGGCGAGCAGGCGCGAGCCCACGTCGCGCGCGGGCAGGTCGCGCCCGGCGACGCGCGCGAGCGGCAGGATCTCCTGCACGGAGTTGGTCACGAACACCTCGTCGGCCGTGGCCAGGTCCGCCACCTCGAGCCGCGCCTCGCGCGCCGCCATACCCAGCGCGGCGCACAGCTCGAGCGCGATGGCGCGCGTGACGCCGGGCAGCACGCGGGACGCCAGCGGCGGCGTGATCACCTCACGGCCGCGCACCACGAACAGGTTGCTCGCCGAGCCTTCTAGCAGCTCGCCCGCGCTCGAGACCAGCAGCGCCTCGTCCACTCCGGCGGCGAGCGCCTGTTCGCGCGCCAGGTCCCAGGCCATACGGCTGGTGGTCTTGTACGCGCCCATCCAGCCCAGGTCGAACACCAGCGGAGAGACCATGGCGGTGGCGGCGCCCCGGCGCGTGCCGCGCCACAGCCGCGCGCCGATCGGCTGCACTTCGATCCACGCGCCGGTGCGTGTCGGGCGTCCGCCGGCGATGCCGCGCGTCACCGTGATCCGCGCCACGGCGTCGTCCAGTGCCAGCTCCTCGAGCAGCTCGGCCACGCCCTCGCGCATGGACGCGGGGGTCGGCGGCACCGGAAACCCCAGTTCCGCGGCGGCCAGCACCAGGCGCTCCATGTGGCGCGTCCAGGCGAACGGCTCGCGGCCGTACACGCGCAACGTCTCGAAGATGCCGCCGCCGTCGCGCGCGCCGCGGTCGAACACGCTCAGCGCGGCGTCCTCGCCGCGCACGATGCGGCCGTTCACCCACACCGGGCCGTCGGGCTGCCGCGCCCCGGGAGCGAGCGGCAGGGTCATGGAGCCTTTGGCCCCTCCGGCGCCGGGGGGGCGGCAGGCGATGCCGTGGCCACAGGCGGCGCGGCGGGTGCGGGCGGCGCCAGCGTGATCTCGCCCAGCACGGCCGAGAACGCGAGCCGCATGCCTTCGGCCTTGTCGAGCGCTTCGCGGTATTCCGCCGCCGGATCGCTGTCCGCGGTGATGCCGCCGCCCGCGTTGAACACCAGCGCGCGTTCGGTGGCGATGGCGGTGCGGATGGCGATGTTCCAGTCCGCGTCGCCGTTCCAGCCCAGCCAGCCGATCGCTCCGGTGTAGGCGTGCCGGCGCACGGGCTCGAGCGACTCGATGATCTCGATCGCGCGGATCTTGGGCGCGCCCGTGATCGAGCCGCCGGGAAAGCAGGCGTGCAGCAGGTCGAACGCGTCGAGTCCGTCGCGCAACCGCCCCGTGACCGTGCTCGTCAGGTGGTGCACCTGCGGAAACGTCTCCAGCTCGCACACGCCCGCGGCCTCGACCGTGCCCACTTCGCACACGCGGCCCAGGTCGTTGCGCAGCACGTCCACGATCATCACGTTCTCGGCGCGGTCCTTGGCGCTCGCCTGCAGCTCGGCCGCGAGGCGCGCGTCCTCCTCGGGCGTCACGCCGCGCGGACGCGTGCCCTTGATGGGCCGCGTTTCCACATGGGAGCCGCGCAGCTCCAGGAAGCGTTCGGGGCTGGCCGACAGCAGCGCGTGGTCGCCCAGGTCGAGGTACGCCGAAAACGGCGCGGGCGAATGCTGGGTGAGCGCCTCGTACAGCGCGGGCGCGAGCGCCAGTGCCGAGGGATGGTCGAGCTTCCAGCGCTGGGTGAGGTTGGCCTGGAAGATGTCGCCGGCCCGGATGTGCTCCTGCACCTGCAGGACGTCGCGCTCCCACGCCTGCGGCGTGTGCGTGCACTGCACGCCGGGCGAGCTCGCCGGGCGCTCGATGCTGGAGGGCGCGCGGCCCGGGCCCAGCATGCGTTCGCGAAAGAAGTCCATGCGCTCGCGCGCGCGTACCGCCGCGTCGTCGCCCTCGAACGGCAGCCCGCTCGAGAACAGCCACATCTGGCGCGTGTCGTGGTCGTACGCGCCCACCACGTCGTAGAGCGCGAACACGAAGTCGGGCAGCT
>JADLGX010000192.1 GCA_020849095.1 Candidatus Eiseniibacteriota bacterium | reverse complement strand
CCGTCCCACGCGAGCACGTAGCGGCCCGCTTCGAACTGGCGATCGGCCACCACGCGCACCTGGCGTCCCGTCACGTCGTAGATCGCGACGCGGGCGTTGCCGGAGCGGGGAAGCGCGAAGCTGAGCGACGCGTTTCCGCCGTGGACCGGGTTCGGCCACACCGGAGCGAACTCGAACGAATGAGCCACGTTCGAGGGGTCGACGCCGACCGTGGCCGTGGTGTCCGCGGCGCCGGCCAGGATGATGCACCACTGGTTCAGCGTGCCGGTGTCGTCCGCGGCGTTGTCCGAGACCGTGAAGGTCCAGTTGCCGACCGAGGAGTGGCCGCTGAAGTTCGCCAGCGCGCCCGGCCCGCTCACCGTGAGCGTGGTCGGGTAGGTGCCGATCAGGTTGTCGGCGCTGCTGCCTGTCGCGTTGTGCAGGCGAACCGTGGTGGCGCCGTGGCTGATCGAAGCGATCAGGTCACCGCGCCAGGTGTGCGTGATGTCGACCGACACCTGCACCGACGAGACCGTGAAGGCCGGTCCGACGGCGATGATGTTGGAGATGCCCGCCGGCGTGGCATCCGGAATCGGCAGCGCCGGGTTGGCGCAGACGTTCGTCGACGCGGTCGGGAACAGGCGCAGCACGTTGTCCGTGGACACCGTGTTGTCCGGCAGCGTCACCATGCGCGACGAGCCGCTGTAGCCCGCGAGCGTCGCCGACAGCGAGTACGTGTTGGCGTACAGGCCGGGGAACGTGAACTCGCCGTGCACGTCGGTGAGCGTCGTGACGGCGCCCGGCTCGAGCGTGACCGTGATGCCCGCGCCGCCCCACGCCGGACCCACCGCGACACGGCCGGTGATCGAGCTGGTGGGCGGAGGCTCGGGAGCGACGAGGAAGCGGGCCGCGTTCTCGAGCAGGTTGCGGGCGACGGTCGAGTCCGTGACGTTCTTGAGATTGAACGCGAACACGACGATCTGGCCGCTCTGCGGAGCCGCGTTGTTGTCGAACACGCTGATACCGACGTTGTTCGCCTGCGTCGTCGTGCCGTAGACCGCGAACGCCGGAGCGACCGGGGCGTACGAGTCTTCCGAGGCGTAGTCCACGTACGTCATGCCGATGGTGGCCGGCAGGGCGTTGGGCGTGGTCGCGATCGGGTGCGTGGCGTAGGCCGCGCGGCGGTTCAGGGCGCCGGCGTTGTCCGTCGCCCACGTCGTGCCGTGCAGCACGCCGCTGGCGAACGTGGCGTAGCCCGGCGACGAAATGGCGTCGTAGCCCACTTCACCGCCTTCGACGATCAGCTTGCGGCCGGCCGCCACGTGCGCTTCGAGCGCGGCGCGGTAGGTGGCGTTCGCGACCGGGCCCAGGTTGAAGCCGCTCGAGGAGACGATGAAGCTGTAACCCGCCCAGGTCGCGGAGTTCGACGTCGCGGCCGGCTCGACCGTGGCGACGAAGCCCATGGCGTTCAGCCACGCGGCGATCTGGTTGGCCGACTCGGTGCCGATCTCGGCCTTGGCCGGGGTCAGCGTCGTGGTCTTGGCGGGGTCCTTCTCACCGGGGAGCACCTTGACCTCGGTGCGCTTGGCGAGTTCGTCGTCGTCCAGCACCAGCACGGTGCCGAGAGCCGAGGAGATCGTGAACGAGTTCTCGCCGACGGCCGGGCTGCGGCCGGAGTTCGGCGAGGACGCCACGTCGAGCGCGCTGATGTGGTAGGTGACCACGTCACCGGGTTCCACTTCCGCCTGCGTCGAGGGGAATGCGCCCGAATACGTGTTGGTGAGGCCAACTCGCGTGAGCGTGAACGCGGTCTTGGGAGTGGCGTTGAGCGTCCAGTCCACGGTGACCGAGCTCGTGTTGACGCCCAGGTTGTCCGTCACGTTCGCCGACACATTGGCCGGCCACGAGATTTCCGGAGCCACCGTGATGGCCGAGTGCACGATGACCGGCGGCGTGACGTCGGCGCCGGCGTGGAACACGTACGGCGTCGTCGGAGCGGTGATCGGGCTGTACGACGTGCCGCCACCGGTATCCGTCGCGCGGATGTAGTAGCGGACGTCCGAAGCGACGCCCGGGCCGGGGATGTTGGCCGTGTACGTGATGCCGCTCGAGAGCGTCATCGTCAGCGAGTCGGTGATCGAGGCGCCGTGCCCCCAGAGCAGCATGGGCGAGCCGGCGGCGAGCGGATTCGTCGACGTGACGTCGGCGCTCACCAGGTACGGCCCCGTCACGTTCTCCACGTCGGCCAGCGGCGTGTGCGAGATGGAGGGGACGAAGTCGTCCGGGTTCACGAAGCCCCAGAAGCCCAGCTTGGCCACGAGCACCGACAGGTGCGCGCCGCCGTAGAGATCGATGTCCGACTGGATGATCTGGTTGGCGGCATCCGCCATGGTGGCCGTGGTGCCGAGCGCGAAGTGGTGGTCGATGACGAGCCGGTCCATGACCGCGCGGCCGAGCGTGTTGAGGCAGTCCGTCAGGCCCGAGCACCACAGCGTGCCGGAGTCGTGGACTTCGCCGCAGCAGTCCTCGGGGTAGTGCATGGTCGCGTCGATCATCAGGCGGCCGTTCCAGGTCTCGCCGTTGCCGTCCCACGTGGCGAAGTGCATCGGCTGGAAGCCGGGGTACTTGAAGAGCGAGTACGTGCCGGACCAGTAGTCGCCGAAGCCTTCACCCATGGCGCCTTCGTGCCCGCCGCCCCAGCCCGGGACGATGTTGTCCTGGATGGAGTGACCGTACTCGTGCCAGATGATGTCGGCGTCTTCGTCGTCGTCCACGCCGCCCTCGCCGAACGCGACGCGCTTGGTGGACGGGACGTAGTGCGAGTTGTCGGCGCCCGACAGGCCGTGGGCATCCACTTCCTGGACGCGGTTGTTCGCGTTCGTGAAGCCGAGGCTCTGGATGTAGCGCTGGCTGGTGTCGAGGTGGAAGTAGCACATCACGTCTTCGAAGCCGTCGGAGAAGCGCTGGTAGCGGAAGCTGTCCGGATGCGTCGCCGTGACGGGAGCGACGACGGGCGACTCGTTGTCGATCAGGCGCGCGAACGGGCCGTCGAGCGAGTACGTGCCGGCGCTGAGCGTGATGCCGAGCAGGTTGACGATGTCGTAGCTGCCGGGGAACGGCACGGCCGAGTTGGCGTCGGCGGCGTCCACGAAGGTGCTGTCACCCATCTTGCTGCGCGGATCGGGATCGAACACGCGGCCGGTTCCGTCCGCGTGCACCATGCGATCCTGGGCGCCGATCACCACGCCGCTCTTGGCGTCCACGAACACGTACCAGTCACCCATGGGTTCTTCGACCGGCATGGAGACGAGCCACGCCAGGCGGGCGCCGACACGCGTGTCCACCACCGCCAGCTCGGCGGTGTGCTCACCGAGCGGCTTGCCGGTGGGCTTGACGACGTTCTTCGCCACGGCGAGCGCGGCCGCCTCGTCCAGCGACGGCGTCACCGGGACCTTCACCTCGGGACGCAGGTTGTTCTGCACCGAAGTGACCTGGCCCTTGGAGTTGACCTTGATCACGATCTCGCTGCGGTACACGGGCACGCCCTTGACCTGCTGGTTCCAGCGCAGGTGGGTGCCGGACGGCGTGGCCTTCTCGTAGGCGAGCGTCAGCGTCTGCTCGAGCGTCGCGGCCGAAAGGCCGAGCTCCGCCGCATGGCCCTCGAGGAACTGCTCGGCCACTTCGCGGGCCGACTTGGTGGAGGTGGGCAGCATGGCAGGCGAGCGCAGCCAGTAGCGGCGCAGCACGTGCGAGTCGAGCCCGTACTGGCGCTGGACTCCGCCCGTCATCTGGATGGACCCGAACCGCTCGAACTCAAGGTCGGGAGCGCCGAGCGCGCGAATCGCGGCAGCGGCAGGCGTGAGATCCGGCGCCCGCTTGGCGAGCGCGACGCTCGGAATGAGGGCGCATCCTGCGAGCAGCAGGGATGCGAGAAGCTTGAATCGCACCGGAGGGGAGAGCGGCATGAGGTAACTCCCGGCTGAGGGGTGGGAGTCGCGGCAAGGGGATTGACGCGACGGGACCAGAGCAGCAGGGGCCATTGTCCGGCTTATGTCACGCGAATGGTAGGGCTTTCTCGCCCCCCGGCCGCGTTGACAACCCTTTCCGCCATCGCCACCATCGCGCCCGCACTGGCCCCGGCTCGGACGCCGGCCGGCTGAACCGCGTCGTTTCAAGGAGGACGCTACGGAACCGTTCTGGATCGCCGCCCTCGTCGGGCTCGTCGTGCAGGGCTACAAGGGTTTCTCCACGTGGTCCCGCACGGGGCGCCTGAACCTGCGGCGCTTCGTCGAGACGGGAGGCATGCCCAGCTCGCACTCGGCCTCGGTCGCCGCACTCAGCGTGGCGATCGGGCTGCAGGAGGGATTCACCTCGGCGCTGTTCGGCGTGACGCTCTATTTCAGCCTGGTCGTGATGTACGATGCAGCCGGTCTCCGGCGCGCGGCGGGCAAGCAGGCCGAAGTGCTCAACCGGCTCATCGAGACGCACTTCCGCTCGCCCCAGGGCGACACTCAGAAGCTCATGGAACTGCTGGGACACACTCCGCTCGAAGTCCTCGTCGGCGGCCTGCTCGGCGCGGCCAGCGCCCTCCTCTGGAACCGGATCCATCCCCTATGAGCCTCCTGGAAACCATCCAGTCACCCGCCGACCTCAAGGCGCTCCCGCGAACCGACATCGAGAAGCTCGCGGCCGAGATCCGTCACGTCATCATCCAGACGGTCGCGCGCAACGCCGGTCACCTGGCGCCCAACCTGGGAGTGGTGGAGCTTTCGCTCGCGCTCCACAAGGTGTTCGACTCGCCGGTGGACAAGATCATCTGGGACGTCGGCCACCAGTCGTACCCGCACAAGCTGCTCACCGGGCGGCTCGAGCGCTTTCACACCCTGCGCCAGCTGAACGGCATCGCGGGCTACCCGCGGCGCGCCGAGAGCGAGCACGACCACTTCGGGACGAGCCACGGCAGCACGTCCATCGCGGCGGCCCTCGGGTTCGCGGCGGCGCGCGACCTGCGCGGCGAAAAGCACCACGTCATCGCCGTGATCGGTGACGGCGCGCTGACCGGCGGCATGGCGTTCGAAGGACTCAACAACGCCGGCGAGCTCAAGAAGCGGCTCATCATCGTGCTCAACGACAACGAAATGAGCATCTCGCCCAACATCGGCGCGATCCACCGTTACCTCACCAAGCTCACGACCAGCCGCATCTACCGGCGGTTCGAGCACGACGTGTGGGAGATGCTGGGCAAGCTGCCCAAGGGCATGCGCGCGCAGCAGGGCGCCAGCCGCATCAAGGAAGGCATGCAGAACATGGTGGCGCCCACCATCCTGTTCGAGGAGATGGGGCTCAAGTACTTCGGTCCCATCGACGGCCACGACTACGACGTACTCGTCGAGACGCTCGACGACCTCAAGCGCTTCGAGGGTCCGGTGCTGCTGCACGTCGTGACGCGCAAGGGCAAGGGCTACCTGCCGGCCGAGGGCGACCGCACGGGCTTCCACGGCGTGGGAGTGTTCGACCCGGATTCCGGCATCGCCAGCAAGGGATCGCGCCGGACCTACTCGCAGGTCTTCGGGGACACGGCCGCTCTCATCGGCGAGCGCATGCCGCACGCCGTCGCGGTGACCGCGGCAATGACCGACAACACCGGGCTGACCAGGTTCGCCAAGGCATTTCCCGAGCGCTTCTTCGACGTGGGCATGGCCGAGGAGCACGCGGTGACGTTCTCCGCGGGACTCGCCGCCGAGGGGCTGCTGCCGCTCACCACCATCTACTCCACGTTCCTGCAGCGCGGCTTCGACCAGATCATCCACGACGCCGCCGTGCAGGACCTCAAGATCGTGCTGTGCCTGGACCGCGCCGGGCTGGTGGGTGACGACGGCGCGCCGCAGCACGGCTGCTTCGACCTGGGATACCTGCGCATGATTCCCGGCACCGTGGTGATGCAGCCGCGCAACGGCGAGGAGCTGCGCGACATGCTGTGGACCGCGGCGCACTGGCCGGGCCATCGCCCGATCGCCGTGCGCTACCCGCGCGCCGCCATTCCCGAGGAAGCCCTCAGCGAGCGCGATCCGCGCATTCTCGAGATCGGCGTGGCCGAGCAGCTGCGCGCCGGCGGCGACGTGGCGATCTTCGCGCTCGGGACCATGGTCGAGCCCGCGCTGGCCGCGGCCGAAAAGCTGGCGGCCGACGGCATCTCGGCGACGGTCGTCAACGCGCGCTTCGTGGCGCCGCTCGACGAGCGCATGCTCGAGGGGCTCGCGCGCAGCGTGGGCCGGGTGGTGACGATCGAGGAGAACGTGCCCATGGGCGGCTTCGGCAGCGCGGTCAGCGAGGCGCTCGACCGTCTCGACCTGTCGGGCGTGCCGGTGCACCGCATCGCGCTGCCGGTGGAGTTCATGCTGCACGGCAAGCGCGACGAACTGCTCCAACTGGCGGGACTCGACGCCGACGGCATTCACGCGAACGTCAAGGCGTGGGTGCTGTCCCACCAGCGCCAGTTCTCGTGAGCCGGCGGCCCCGCCGCATCGCGATCGTCGGCCACACCGGCCGTGCGGCCGTGCGCAGCGAAGCCGCGCGCATCGCGCGCAAGCTGGCGCGGCGCGGCTGCGACGTGCGGCTCGAGCGCGACCTGGCGGCGACGATGGGCAAGGGCGGCGAGCCCGCGGACCGGCTGGGCGCGTGGTGCGAACTGATGATCTCGCTCGGCGGCGACGGCACGGTGCTCACCGCCGGCCGCTCGCTGGTCGGCCGGCGCGGGGCCCTGCTTCCGGTCAACCTCGGCGGGCTCGGGTTCCTCGCCGCGGCCGAAGCCGAGGAACTCGACGCGGCGATCGACGCGGTCTTCGCCGGTCGCTGGCGCATCACCACGCGCAGCGGAGTCGAGACGCGCATCCGGCGCGCGCGCGGCGGGCGCGAGCGCGCCGTGGGCTTCGCGCTGAACGACGCCGTCGTCCGCAGCGCGGTGAGCTACGCCGCGATCCATCTTCGCGTGAAGGCGATGGGAGAGGACCTGGGGCATCTGGTGGCGGACGGCATCATCGCCTCGAGCGCTTCGGGCTCGACCGCGTACGCGCTTTCCGCCGGCGGCCCCATGCTCGCTCCCGACCTCGACGCGCTCGTCGTGACTCCGGCGTGCGCGCATGCGCTGGGCAGCCGCTCGCTCGTGCTCGGCCCCGGCTCGGTCGTGACCACTCGCGTGATCAGTCCCGGCCCGGCCCTGCTCGTGCTGGACGGCCAGCAGCCCGTCGACCTGGTCCGCGACGACGAGGTGGACATCTCGCTCGCCCGCCGGCGCGTGCGCGTGTACGAGAATCCCGAGCGCCCGTTCCTGCGCGCCCTGCAGTCCAAGCTGGGCTGGCAGGGAAGCGAACGCCGCAGCCTCTGACGGGCCGCGCGTGAAGGATTCCTCAGCGGCCGATTCCGCGGCGCGGGAAACCCGCCCGGCGCCCCGTGCGCCGTTCCTGCTCGCGGCATCGGGCGTGGTCGTCCTGCTCGGCGCCGCGTTCGTCCGCGTTCCGATGGCGCTCGGCATCGCCGCCGCCATCGCGTGCATCGCCGGCGCAATATGGGTGGCGCTCGCGTTCCGGCGCTGGCAGGCAGGACTCGCGGCGCTGTGGATGACGGCGAGCATCGCGAGCGACCTGTACCAGCATCGCCCGGTTCCGGCCGGAGGCTCGGGCACGATCGTGACGCTGGCCGCGTTCGCCGTCCTGGTACTGGGCGGCGCCTGGCTCGGCAACCGGAACGCTCGCGACTGACCGCGAATCGAGCCGGGCCACGCTGGCCCGAATCGCTCGCAGCACCTATTCTGGCAATCGCCGCACCGTTCAATCCCCCGAGTGTTCAGTCCTGCAACCGCCGCGAATCCCATGCGCCTCGAACACCGGATGAAGACCAGAACGATTCCCGGGCTGATGCTCTCGCTGCTCCTGGCGGCGAGCGCTCCCGTGGCCGCGCTCGCCGCGGATGGACTGCCCGTCGTCACGCTCGAGCAGGACCAGTTCGCGCCCGCCACGGCGACCGACGGCTTCGGCGGCATGTACGTGGGCTGGCTCGACCGGCGCCTCGGGTACAACGTGGACGTCTTCGTGCAGCGCGTGACCTCCTCGCTGGTCCGCCCGGTCGGCTGGCCCGAGGGCGGCACCGGCATGACGCACGTCACCTGCACCAAGGGCGAGCTGGCGCTGGCCGCGGACTCCTCGGGTGTCGTGGCCGCGTGGTCCGACCACCGCTGCAACGGACCCATCGGCTTCGATCTCTACGTGGGCCGCTTCACGTCCGCCGGCGCGCGCGCCCCGGGCTGGCCCGCCGACGGCCGGCTCGTGGTCAGCATGACCGGGGACCAGGTGCATCCCGCCATCGTCCTGGACGGCGCGGGCGGCGCGTTCGTGGCGTGGACGGACCTGGGCGTCGTGCCACGCCGGCTCGTCGCGCATCACGTGCTCGCGAACGGCGTGGTGGATCCCGCGTGGCCCTCCGCCGGGCGGGTGTTGTCCACGACCGTCGCCGACTCCGCGGCCGCCGCACTGACGAGCGACGGGGCGGGAGGAGTGTTCGTGGCTTGGCAGGACGTGCGCACGGGCGACGGCGACGTCTGGATGCAGCACCTGCTCGCCGACGGCACACCCGCGCCGGGTTGGATCAGCGGCGGGCGAGTATTGGCGGCCGCGCTGGGCAACCAGTTCGCGCCGCGCCTGGTCCCGGACGGCGACGGTGGCGCGATCGCGGTGTGGTGCGACCGCCGCAACCGCTACCCGCGGCTCTATGCGAAGCGCGTGAACTCGGCGGGCGATTGCGAAGGCGACTGGCTCGCCGGCGGCAACCTGGTGGCCACCGGCAACGGCGAGCAGGCGCGCGCGTTCGCCGAATCGGACGGCGCCGGCGGCGTGTACGTGACCTGGCAGGACACGCGCACGATCGTGCCGGCCGTCTACGCGCAGCGCATGGGGGCCGATGGGCGCGTGGTACCGGGCTGGCCCGAGGGGGGATTGGCCGTCGCTCCCCACACGCATTCGCAGACGCACCCGTCGCTCGCGCGGGACGGCGAGGGCGGCATCTTCGTGAGCTGGCACGACACGCGCGACATGGTCAAGAACGGCATCGACCTGTACGCGAGCCGGATCGACGAGAGCGGCGCGCGCGTTCCCGGATGGCCCGTCACCGGCGTGGCGGTGTGCAACGGCGTGGGCGACCAGCGCGACGCCCGGCTGGTGGCCGGCGAATCCGGGCACGCGCTGATGACGTGGACGGACGCGCGCGCGACGGCCACGCGCGGGACCGACATCGCGATGGCGGGACTGGGCCCGGACGGCCCGGGCATCCAGCACGCGCGCGAGATCGCCGCGTTGCACCACGACGGCCAGACCTTCCTCTCGTGGGAACCGCCGGCCGGGGACGGCTGGCAGTACGACGTCTACCGCTCCAACCAGGTGATCGCGTGGCCGGAGGACCTGCTCGCGGCCACGCTGCTGGGCACCGTGGGCGACTCGAGCGCGTACGACCGGCACCTGTCGCAGGCGCTGGGCACGCGCCACGGATTCGCGCTCGATTCGCTGGCCCCGCCGCTCGATCCCGGGCACGGCCTGTTCGTGCACACGTGCGAGGGCAGCGGCACCGCCTGGTACGCCGTGATCGCGCGCAACATCCTCACCGGCGCGCGGGACGAGATCCTGCCCGGCGCGAACGCGCTCACGCAGGGAGTGACGGAACTGCTCGAACTCCCGAGGCCCGTGTTTCAGCGCCGGCT
>JADLGX010000191.1 GCA_020849095.1 Candidatus Eiseniibacteriota bacterium | reverse complement strand
GGGGATCGCACGTTCTGGAACTGCACGCGGAGCGTGGAGTGGGCGTTCGGCTGGTAGCTCACGTCCAGCCCCTGCAGGAAGAAGTTGGCGCCGTTGCCGGAGGAACCCGCGCCGGTTCCGAGCGTGTTGCCGATGCTCACCTTCATGGTGAGCGGCGCGCGGAACGCGTACGAGAACTCGGTGGTCTGCAGCGCGGCGGTCGTGCCGGAGAAACCCGAGCCCACGGCGATCGAATGCGTCATGTGGAGACGAGAGGAGTCGAACCAGCTGAGCGGGCGCGCGAACGCGCTGACCGGCACGCGAGGCTGGTACCCCGTGGCAAACGTCCGATCGAACTCACCGGCGCCGGCCGGTACGCCCCAGGCGGCGACAGTCACGAGCATTGCGACAACCACAAGCGCACGACGCATCATGGATGGTCCTCCGTGCGGTTGAAACTAGGAACCCGCGCCAGCGAAGTCAACGGCCGACTTCACCACCGCGGGTTCCATGACATCCCTGTGAATCCTCTGGGTCAGTCCGTGACCTCGAGTTGGAGCTTGATGACGATCTCGTACTTGCCGCCCTTGCTGATCTGGACGGGGACGGTCACGTGAGCCGTCTGCCCGCCGGCCGAGGCCGACGTCGTGGCGACCGCGGTGGCCTCGATGCGCTGGGGCTCCGAGGCGGCCACGGGCTGGGGCGCGGCATGCGCCAGCGGTTCGCTGGAGAAGGCCGGAGAACTGGAGAGCGCCGGCTGGGCCGAGTGCGCCGAGGGCGATGAGGCCACCGGAGCGAACGCCGGGACCGGCACGGCCGCCGCCATCTGCGCGACGGGCTCGGGAACCGGAACCGAAGGGGCCATCGACGACGCGGGGACCAGGCCCGGCAGCATGCCCGGAAGCTCGATCTCGCGGCCGTAGTCGATCTTCGACTCGTCGGAACCCGTCAGGGGCGCCGGCGTGGACTGCGCCTCGTGATGGATGGCCTGCACGGGCGCCACCGGAGGGGCGCTCGCGCGCACCTGTTCACGCGGGGACGGCGTTTCGACCGGTTCCACCGCGGCGGGCGCGGGACGGTTCGTGCTCGTGCCCGGGGCGCGGCGAAGGTCCTTGGTGACCTTCTCCATCAGCAGGTGCGAGATGCCGCGGAACGTTTCGAACACGCCCTTCCCTTCGCGAGCCACGGACTCGTAGTACGGGATGCGGCCGGTCGGGTTGAGTTCGGCGTTCAGCTCCTCGATCGAATAGAGGTTCGGCAGGTCACGCTTGTTGTACTGCAGGACCCACGGAATCGAATCGAGGTTGATGTTGTACTCGGCGAGGTTCGCGCGCAGGTTCGCGAGCGACTCCTTGTTCTCCTCCATCTTGCCGACTTCGGAGTCCGCCACGAAGACGATTGCGTCCGCGCCCTTGAGGACGAGCTTGCGCGTCGCGTTGTAGAAGACCTGGCCCGGAACCGTGTACAGAAGGAAGCGGGTCTTGAACCCCATGATCTCGCCGAGGTCCAGCGGGAGCAGGTCGAAGAACAGCGTCCGGTCGGACTGCGTCTTCATGCTCACCATCTTGCCGCGGCTCGTGTCGGGCACGGCCTCGTAGATGGCTTCGAGGTTCGTGGTCTTGCCGCACAAGCCGGCGCCGTAATAGACCAGCTTGGCGTTGATCTCCCTGCCCGAATAGCTCACGACGACCACGGTCGACTCCTCCTTGTAGTGACCCCACCCTGTCGCGAAGCGAGTCCCATGGAGCCCCTTGCCGCCCTTTCTCCACAGGAACTTCGAAGAGGCCGAATCGAGTCCAGCCTCGGATGGGGTCGCCACTCTGGTTCCGGCCTGCGCCAGTCGGCACATCCGTGTGTGCGGCGCACTGCGACGCCGCTGGACGGTTCCCACCGTCGGGCGGTGTATCGGCCGCACAGTCGCCGGGCTTTCGGGAAATTTCTCGCCCGGACGTCCGGGGCAAAAAAGCGGCGGCGCGCCGCCCCGGAAGGGATGGCGCGCCGCCGGTTTCGGGCGGGGAGGCCGCGGATCAGGCCGTGACGAGAGCCTTTTCGCGGTGGATCCAGATGCCCTGGCGTTCGTGGACCTGGGTCTGGATGCGGCCCTCTCCCGACGTGTAATGCGACAGGAAGATCTTCTTCAGGTGCTCGGCCTCGTCGCTCGGGAAGTAGCGCCGGGCGCGAGTGAACATCTCGTCGCGGTCGGAGTAGACGAACGCCGTCACCTCGGTGACGCGCTCGTACTGGTCCATGGAATACGCGGCATCGGGGGCGTCCTCCATGTCGAGCCACAGCGAGGCACGGGGGGTCACCACCTCGAACTGGTGCTTGCTGCACATGAGGTGTTCCCACAGCCCGTAGATCTCGAGCGGCACGAAGCGCACCTGGCCTTCGCTGGCGCCCTTCCGGCGCAGTTCGCAGCGCACGAGCTTTTGGCTCGACATGATCCACCCTCCGCTGATGGTTGAAGCCGGCGGCGACGACCGTGCCCGCCGGAGCGCAATGATCGAGGGATCAGCCCGAGGGAGCCGCACACGTCCTTGTCCGCGCCCATCCTATCGCCGCCGCCCTCCCAAGTGCCACTGGGGAAATGGCCGCGAGCCCCCCCGGGGAGGGGCGTTGCGCCGATGCTTGACACCCTTTCCGGGTCCGCACTACGGTCGCCGCACTCCGGTTGCAGACGGTCTGTTCCCCTCCTTCGGGCCGATTTCGGGCGGCCCCGCGCCGGATCGCGAGGATAAGGATGTCGCGTCTCATCTACGGCTGGCTGACCGCTCTCATCTCCGGGATGCCCCCCTGGCTCGGCTACTTCCTCGCCGACTCGCTGGCCTGGGCCCATTTCCAGTTCTTCCCGGCGCGCCGCCACGGCGTGATGGCCAACCTGGCCGTGACCCTTCCCCGCGCGTCACGCCGCGAGCGCGCACGAATCGCCCAGCGCGTCATGCGCAGCTACAACCGGATGATGTACGAGTTCTTCCGCCTGCCCCACCTGTCGCGGGAGGAACTGCTCTCCTCGGTCGAGGTGGTCGGACGCGAGCACCTCGAAGCGGCGTTCGAACGCCGCCGCGGCGTCATCCTCGCCTCTTCGCACATCGGCAACTGGGAGCTGGCGGCGGTCATGATCGCCCAGTTCGGGTACACGCTTCATGCGGTCGCCGGCGTGCAGTTGAACCGCTGGCTGTCGAGCGCCGTGCGCGAGACCAAGTCCGAGCTGGCGATCCAGACCATTTCGCCCGAGGACGGCTTTCGCAAGCTGCTGCGCGCGCTCGAGCACAACGACCCCATCGCGCTGGTCGTGGACGGCGACATCTACAACCACGGCGTGGACGTGGAGTTCTTCGGGCGCAAGTACAACTTCCCCGCCGGCCCGGGCGTGCTCGCCCAGCGGACCGGCGCGCTCATCGTGTGCGGCTACTGCGAGCGCGTCTCGCCGGGCCGTTTCCGGATGGTGATGGAGAAGCCGCTCGACCCCGCGGACTTCGCGAGCATCGCCGAGCTCAACCAGGCGGTCGCCTCGCGCATCGAGGGCCACATCCGCGGACACCTCGACCAGTGGTGCATCTTCCGGCCCATGTTCCAGCCCACGGAGCATCCGGCAGCGGAGCCCGCCGGCCGGACGCGGAGCGCCGAGGCGTGAAGATCGGGATCGTGTCGCAGTCCTACTACCCGCGGTACGGCGGCGTGACGGAGCACGTGCACGCGCTCGCGGTCGAACTGCGCCGGCGCGGACACCAGGTCACGATCATCACGAGCAACTTCCGCAAGGGCGAGACCGGCGACTCGCAGTTCGTGCGCCGCATCGGGTACAACATCCTCGTGCCGTTCAACCGGGCCTTCGTGGACTTCACCGTCGGCTTCTCGCTCAAGGGCCAGCTCAAGCGCGCCATTCGCGAGCTCGACCTGGACGTCGTGCACGTGCACTGCCCGAGCGCGCCGACCCTGCCGGTGTTCGCCGTTCAGGTGAGCGACCGACCCACCGTGGGCACGTTCCACTCCACGGGCGGCCGCACCTCGATGCAGGACTTCTTCCATCCCTGGCTCAAGCACATCATCGGCTCGCTCGACGGCAAGATCGCGGTCTCCACGACGGCGCTCGCGACCGCCGAGCTCTACTACCCCGGACCGTACGACCTCATCCCCAACGGCGTGGACGTCGAGCGCTTTCATCCGCTCGTGCCCCCGTTCGCCGAGTGGCGCGATCCCGC
>JADLGX010000190.1 GCA_020849095.1 Candidatus Eiseniibacteriota bacterium | reverse complement strand
GCGGGATCGCGCGACCCAGGCGCGCCACGCGAATGCGGCGCTGCGCCTGCTCCTCCGACATGTGCATGTGCTCCATGCAGTAGCGCTGCATGCAGGAGTAGCCGGCCTCGAGGTAGTCGCCGCGCGCATCCATCAGCGCGATGAGCGCCAGCGCTTCGGCGAGGCGTGACTTCTCTTCGAGATCCACTTCGTCGAGACGGCGACGGGCAGCCAGGGGTGACAGGTGATCGACGGCGAATCGAGACATCGCGCACTCCGCTCCGGGGGCGGGTGTGCGCGCTTTGTATCACGGGGAATTTCGAAGGCCCTGCGTGCGGCCAGCCATGAGAACCAGGGACGCGACGACAATTCGCGAGCGACAGATGGCGATCGCCACGCATGCGCGAACGTCGCGCGAATACGCGGCGCCAGCAGAGCGCTCAGCCGGCTCGAGCGAGCCCCGTCGCCAGGGCCGTCAAGTCAAACTTGTGTGCAGGATCCTGGCGACACTGGTCAATGAGCAGGTTCAGCGCGCGCTTCGTCGAGGCGCTGAAGGTCTCGGTGGCCGACGCCGAACAAGGCGAGCATGCCGGTGGTGCCGTAGGGAGCCCGATTGGAAAGACGCTGCATTCGCGGTCTGCCTCTGTCCGATCCGGGCGCATCCTTGTCGTGCGTGGTTGCGTGTCGGAGCAGGCGCCTCTGCCGTCTCCATGGTTGCCCGCAGAGTCATGGCCACTGCCGCGATCGACTGCCTACTTCACCTTACCGCTCGCCCGATCGAGAGCACATCAGGGCTGCTCAGGTTGCAGCCGCACCAACCAGAGGTCCTGGTACTCCTCATCGCCTTCGCTGAACACGGCCAGCGTCAGGTTGCGGTCTATCGACAGATCCCACGGCTGATGCTCGTCCTTCAGCAGCACGTGGCTCACCCTGCCAACGATCCCCGGCTCGGCAAACTCCATTCCCCCGTGCACCCCTCGGTAGAGCAGGCGACCGTCCGCAGACATCCCCATCTGCCAGCGAAACACGGGTGGAAACGGTGCGAGGAGCGCGGCGTCTTCAGTTTCATCGGCTCCAGTCACACGAAGGACGAAGTCGGCTCCGTGCGTAGTACCCGCGAGGTACACGACACCCGCCCCATCGGAAGTCCAACCCAGTGCGTTTTGATAGGCATTCCGGTCTGGCGGCGGGGAGATGAACCGGCCCTCGGCGCCGGTGGTGTCAGACTGCCAGAGTCGGTTGTAGCGGGACCAGACCAACGACTTTCCATCCCGATGCCAGACCGGCTTCCGATCATCCGGGCCTGTGCCTTTGAGGACGTGCAGGTTGCTACCATCCGCGTTCACGATCCAGATCCAGAACTTCGCGAATGTCTGGGTCGAATCATCCCCTTCGAAGGCGATCCGCGTTCCGCTGGGATCCCACGCAAAACAGTGCGGGTTCGAGTTTCGGCAGAGCAGACGTGTCTCCCTCGTCCTCACGTCATGAATGAACACGTCGCTCCAGCCGCGAAATACCACAAGTTGGCCATCAGGAGAGACGCTCGGCTCGAATGCATCCAGGCCGATGTCCAAACGGACGGCAGTGAGGCGCGATGAGTCCGGTGGAAGTCCTGCGAAGGCGTCCCTCACACGGGCATTTGCCGCCGCATTTCCGGCTGAATCGCTGCGAGACGGTCCACAGGCACTCACGGCAATCGTGGAGAAGATCAGCAGGAATAACCGAAGAAACAATCTCTGCCGTCGGAGCAGTTGTGTGAGCCGTCTCAACTGGACCTCCTCGAGCCGGCGGTCGCTCATCGCCCCTCAGCTCCCCTCGCACTTCGGGCAGCGCCGCACTCCCGCCGCCTCTTCTTCCGTGATCTCGTGAAAACTCCCGGTCCGGCCCTGGTTGGCCACCACCTTCATGTTGAAGGTGTGCGCCGTCACGAACGCGCACGGCAGGCGATGCACCCGGTCGCCGAACTTGGCGTCGTGCACCAGCACGAGGGCCTTGGCCGCCAGCGCCGCGCGGAACTCTTCGATCGTCGCCAACGGCTTCATTCACTGCTCCCCGGCTAGCGGCTCTATCGCACTCGCTTCCAAACCTCGCGCGAGCGCCCACCGTCCGGCCCGCGCGGTCCGATCTGCAGAAGCGTGTCTCCCTTCACCTGCACCTCGAAACACAGTACCTGTCCCGCGACGTTTTCCACACCGCCCAGCGCGAACGACACCTGCTCGCAGTAGTCGCTCCCGACCAGCGTGTACGGCCCGCCACCGGTGGCGAGCACCTGGTGCGTTGTGGTCTTCCAGGTGGTCCACGTGAAGTGCGTCGGCGTGATCAGCTTGAGTTCGCGCTCGTCCGCCGGCACCTCGGGCCACACGAGCTGCCACGTGCCGAGGATGGCGCGGGAGAGGGCCTGCGCGCGCGCATTCACCGGGGCACGCCCGGCGGCAGCCTCGACCGGGCTACCAGCGAGCGAGAGAGAGGCCAGCAGCAGCAGCACCATGGCTCGTTTCATCACGGCTTTCCTCCCATGTTCGAGATTGGATCCCGCTACATCGCCGGCAGTCCGACTGCGCGTGCCAGGTATGCCGCGGCGATCCAGGTGGCTGTGGTCCACGCCGAGTGGCCGAGTGCCGAGCGGACCGTCACGGGCCCGCCCTCGCGATTCGTCGTGACCATGAGAAGCAACAGCAACGCAATGGCCGCGATCGTCATTCCGATCCGGCCTCCTCGTCATCTCCTTGCACCGCTCGCTTCAGCTCGCTGACGAAATGGTCCCAGTACCCCCACGAACCGGGGTGAATCCACCGGAAGCCGATGGATGCCGGTCCATCCACGCCCGGCTCGAAGTTCCGAAACGACCAGCGAAGCTCCTGCCCGCGGATTCGGGGCTTCGTTTCCATCGAGGCGATCGAACTCGACGAGAAGCCAACCATCGTCACGATGATTTCGGCTGAGCCGATCGTCCCCGCCCAACTGGCCCCGGTCTCGAGAATGTAGGCAAAGCTCCGACCGTCCATCGAGTCATAGCCCGGCGACTCGATGTAGTAGTCACGAATGACCCGCGTCTGCCCGGCCGCGAACGGAACGCTCTTCGTCCACCAGTACGCGTACTCCTGCTCGCCCGTGTGCTCGGCGTCCGGCATGGCCGTGCACTCGACTTCGACGCCGTCCACCCAACTCCGAAAGCCGGCCATGGGTGTGATTGTCGTCGGCTCGTCCGAACAGTCGCCACAAACATCAACGCCACTCGAACGAACGGGAAACCCGATCAACACCGTGTCCGCCGGCCCGTGATTGACGAACGTGAACTCACAGTTCACTTCGATGGAATCCTGCGACACGCGCGCCCGCACGGTCTCGGCCAGCATGCGAATGTGGCCCTGGTCCGTCAGCAGTCGCGCAGCTCCTCCCACGTTCTCGATTCCGCCATCGTCGGCGCGGGCAGGGAGGGCGCAAGCGGCCAGCCCAAGAACGAGTACCCCTGCGAGGAAGAACGCGCCGCGAGGATGGGTCCCCTGATGGGCTTTCATGCCTCGAACCCTAATACAAGAACGCCCCACCGGTCATCATCCCGTTGGGGCGCTTCTCATATTTTCGCCTGCCGGAGCCCGACGCCGCGTCCCTACACCGCCCGCGAGCGCTCCACCAGCGCGCCGGCCAGCTCCAGCACGCGCACCGCCTGCGCGTCCCAGGTGAACGCGCGCGACACGCGCAATCGCGCAGCCTCACCCAGCAAGCCGCGCAGTGACGGATCTCCGTCCAGTTCGCGCACCGCGGCCAGCAGCGCCGCGGGCTTGCCGGGCAGCACCAGGCGCGCCTCCACGCCGTCACGCGCCACGCGCCGCGCCTCGGCGGAATCGAACGCGATCACCGCGCGCCACGCCGCCATCGCCTGCAGCAGGGGCAGCGCGCCCCCCGCCGCGGACACCACCACCGTGTCGCAGGCCGACAGGTGCGCGGGCAGCTCGTCCTCGGTCACCCGGCCGCACATCGTCAGCTTCACGCCGGCCTCGACCGCGGCGCGCAGCGCTTCGTTTCGCGCCGGGCCGTCACCGATCAGCATGATCCGCGGCCTGCCGGACTCGTCCATGTCGGAAATCGCCCGCACCAGGTCGAGCACGCCGGAGTCGCGCGTGACGGGACCGATGAAGCCCACGCGCCTCTCGGCGACACCCAGCCGCAGCCTCGTTCCCACCTGCGCCCGCACGCTCTCGCGCGCGACCCGGAACAACTCGGGCGCCACGGCGTCCTCGACCACGTCCACGGGAAGCGTCGAGCCGATCGCCGCGCGCACCACGCGCGCCTGCTCGTCACTCGCCACGATCACGCCGGCCCCGGGCACGGCGGCCGCGGCTTCGGCGCAGACCGCGGCCAGAGCCGCCACGGCTGCCTCGTCGGCCAGCGCCGAGTCCGCCACGTCGAACAGCATGGGCACCAGCGATTCGCGCGCCGCCGCCGTGCACTCGGTGCGCCCGGGCGCGAGCCGCTCGATCACCAGTTCGGGCCGGACCTGCGAAAAGTGCCAGTCGATCTCGCGCGCGGTCACGGGCAGGCGCATCTCGCGGACGGCCACGCCCTCCACGGCCATCTGCGGTCCGGCCAACAGCAGTGTCAGCTCGTGACCGGCGCGCGCGAGCGCTTCGGCCATGCCACGCAGGCGGGCGGGACAACGCGCCGGATCGGCGTAAACCACGTTGCTGTCCGTGCAGACGACGGCGATACGCATGAGGGGCTCCGGGGGACACCGCGCGCGTGAAGGGCCACGTGCGCCGTTCGAACACGCTCAACAGGTGGCCTCGCGAGCGAACCTGATACCGCCCCCCGTCCGCGGCCGACTGGTGCGCGGCGCCCGGACTCCATTAGAGTCCGCCGCGTCATGGTCATCCCCTCCAAGTCCGGTCAGCTCGATCCCGCCGCCGACGCCCGCCTGGTCGAGCGTTGCCTCAATGGCGAGGCGCGCGCCTGGGAGGCGCTGGTGCGCCGTCACGAGCGGCTGGTCTACTCGGTCGGGCGCTCGTGGCGGCTGTCCGACGAGGACATGGGCGACGTCTTCCAGGAAGTCTTCGCCGCGCTGGTCAAGAGCCTGCCGCGGCTGCGCGACGCCCGCACGCTGGTGCGCTGGCTGTCGGTGACCACCGAACGCATCGCGCGCGCGACCGCGCTGCGCCGCCGCCGCGAACAGTCGCTCGCCATGGAAGACGAGGGCGCGCTCGACAACCTGCCCGCGG
>JADLGX010000189.1 GCA_020849095.1 Candidatus Eiseniibacteriota bacterium | reverse complement strand
TCCAAGAGCTTCAGCCACAAGTTCTCGGCCGACCTCAGCTACACGTACTCGATCGCCACGGGCGTCGCTTCCGACCCCAACCAGGCGCTCCAGTTCTTCAACGGCGGCCGGCTCTACCTGCCCATCTCCGAGCAGGCGCTCGACTGGGACCAGCGCAACACGGTCAGCCTGAACGCCAACGTGCGTGACCCGGGCAAGTGGGGCATGCGCATGCTGTGGTCGTACGGCTCGGGCTTCCCGTTCACGCCCGCGTTCCGCAACGACCGTCGCCCGGACCCGGTGCTCAACAACTCGCGCCGCCAGCCGAGCGAGTCGCGCCTCACGCTGGACGGCGACAAGTTCTATCGGATCTGGGGCCAGAACGTGTTGATCTTCGTGGACGCGCGCAACGTGCTCGACTCGAAGAACATCTCCGGGCTCAGCCAGAACTCGGCGCCGAACCCGTTCGTCAACGCGGCCGGCAACGACTACGTCATCTACTACACCGAGACCGGCCGGGCCGGTGGCGCTTACCTGCAGGACATCAACGGCGACAACGTGCTCGACTGGGTGCCGATTCGCGATCCGCGCGTCTTCGAAGAAGGCCGGAACGTTCGCATGGGCATCAGCCTCAGTTTCTAGGCACCGGGAATGCACAAGGAGCTTGGCGGCATGAATCGACTCAAGAATGTCTGGTTGCTGCTCGCCCTGACCGCGCTCGCCGCGGTGGGGTTCGCCGGAAACGTGTCGGCGAGGATTCCGGAGAACGATCCCGAGTGGCACGATCTCCTCCAGTTCGAAGCCGAGCACGGGGTGGGACCGCTCGCCGCGCAGGGGGGGCGTATCGCCCGCCCGACCGCCATTCCCGACATCTTCGGGCCTGGCGCGGTGCTCACGGTCGGCAACGTGTTCATGAAGTGCACCAACTTCGGACTCGACGGCAATCCGTTCACCAACGTGTCGAGCGATCCGTCCGGTCAGTGGCCGGGCTCCTCGGCGGTCGAGTACCTGAACCTGCTCGGCCTCGGCGTTGCGGGCGTGAATCCGTTCGCCACCGACCCGCTGGCCGTGCGCCGGGTGAGCCTGACGACCGAATGGCGTCCGGCCACGCTCGATCCGCAGGACCGCATGTACCGTTCCTACGACGGTATCGTGAACGGCACGCGCTACGTCAACGACGACGGCGACCTCAACCCGGATGATCCCACCGGCGGAGCCCTCATCGACGAGGACTTCCTCGACGGCCGGGACAACGACGGGGACGGGCGCATCGACGAGGACTACGGCGCCATCGGCCAGCAGATGTACTCGTGCGTCATGCGCGACGACACGCAGGCGTCCATCCAGGCGGCCGCGGCCGAGCGCCACGTGCCCCTGGGCCTCGAGTGCCGCAAGCTCGACTGGGCCTACTCGGTGCCGGGCTTCACGGACTTCAACGTCGTGCAGTACGACATCTACAACCGTTCGGGCCACACGATCGATTCGCTCATGATCGCGTTCCGCGTGGACATGGACTGCGGCCCCAGCGAAAAGGCCAACTACTTCAGCGACGACTTCAACCTGCCGCAGTACCCGCAGGGCGACTTCATCGCCGCCACCAAGTCCACCGACCTGCGCCTGCAGCCGGCTTCCGACCGCCGTTCGCTTGACGGCGTCGGCCGCGACTCGGCGCTGTGCTCGCACTACAAGTTCCGCGTGCAGGGTTTCTCGATCACCGACGACGACGGCGACGAGGACAAGACGCCCGGCATCGGCACGGTCATGCTGATCAACCACACGATCGATCCGACCGGCCTCAATGGTCCGCGCCGCGTGCAGTTCCATTCGTTCCGCTCGTTCACGGGCGGCACGCCGTACCAGCAGGGCGGCAATCCCACGATCGACCAGCAGCGCTTCGAGCTGATGGCGAGCGGCGAGAACGTCGATCCCGAGACTGGTTTCATCACCCAGGAAGCCGGCGACCAGAAGGGTGACTACACCGAGTGGGCGTCGGTGGGGCCGTGGCGCAACGTTCCGGATGGCGGGTTCGTGTCGGCCACGATCGCGTTCGGCGTCAAGCCGGGCCGGCGCGCGGCCGTGCAGAACTACGCGGCGGACTTCGCCCGCGTCGCCCGCGACAGCCTCGTCGGGCTGCCCGGCTCCGAGCTCAAGTACCGCTTCGTGTACGACGCTCCGTCGCTGTGGGAAAACTACCCCTCGCTCGAGAACGCCATCACGGCGCAGCTCGCCTTCGAGGGCGCCTACGAGTCGCGCGCGTGGCCGGCGCTGACGGACGATCACGGCCGCGAGTCCGGTCTCATCGCTCCGCTGGGACAGTTCTACTTCGCCCAGGGCTGCGAGGACCGCGACCCGGCTCCGCGCATGGTGACCGACCGCCGTTACGAGTGGTTCGACTTCGACTGCGACTACTGCACGGGTGCCTACTCGGACAGCCGTGGCGGGTTGTTCCACCGCACGTGGCTGGCCGAAGCCCCGCCGCCGAGCCCCAACAACAACCTGTCGCTCAGCTACAACTACTCGGACAATCCCGAGCGCGTGTTCGTGCCCGCCGGTGACCGTCAGGTCAACCTGGCGTGGGACAACCTGTCCGAGACCACTCCGGATCCCAAGACGGGCCAGTTCGACTTCCGCGGCTACCGCATCTGGAAGGTGACCAACTGGCAGCGTCCGGTGGGTTCGGGCGGCCCGAACGAGGACGACTGGACGCTGCTCGCCGAGTACCGGCTGTTCGACCACAAGGAAACCAACGGCCACCTCTGCCCGCCCGAGAGCGCCGCGGTCTGCACGCCCGGCGACACGGTCGGACCGTTCGTCTACATCCCGACCACCGGCCAAATGCAGCGCGTGCTGCTCCACCGCGGCGACCTGTGGGACAAGCAGACGGGCGACGTCATTCGTCCGGACGGCAACGTGCTCTGCAAGGGCTGGCCCAACTGCCTCCACGACGACGGCTTCCCGCTCGGCCAGAGCAACGGCACGCGCGTCCCGCATGATCGCTACCCGGTCGGGCGCTACCGCTACATCGATCGCGAAGTGAAGAACGGCTTCATCTACTTCTACTCAGTCACCGCGTTCGACTCGACCGGCACCGGCCCCGACCTCAGCAGCCGCCGCTCGGCGATCGAGGCGGAGGGTGTCGTTCCGCAGGCGGCGTCGGATCCGAGCGGCAACGCCGACCGCGTCTGGGTCGTGCCCAATCCGTACCGCGGCACGCGCGCCATCAACGACCGGCCGTCCTCCTGGGATCTCACGCCCAACGCGTCGGATCCCACGGGTACTCACGTCGACTTCTTCGGCCTGCCGCGCGGGGAGTGGCGGATCAAGATCTTCACCGTGTCCGGCGACGAGGTCGCCATCATCAACTCGACGGACGGCGTGAACGAATCCGTTCGCGGGCCGGCCACCGATTCGGACGGAAACGTTCATCCGGGCTATAACCGTCAGGCGGACAATCTCAACGACGGCCAGGCCCGTTGGAACCTGATATCGCGGAACGGACAGGATGTCGTCAGTGGCATTTACTTGTTCACGGTCGAAGTCGGCGGCACTGTCAAGAACCGCGGCAAGTTCATCATCATCCGCTAGCGGCGGTGAAGGAGGAGGAATCGTGAAGAGATGGATCGTGGCGGTGGGTCTGGCCGGGATGCTGGTCCCGGGGCTGGCCTTCTCCGCCCAGATTTTCGAGAAGGTGGGAACCTTCGACGGACAGTTCCTCAAGATCGGCGTCGGCGCCCGCGCCGCGGCCATGGGTGGCGCCTTCGTGGCCGTCGCCGATGACGCGACCGCGCTGTACTACAACGCCGCCGGCATCGCCCGCATCGACCAGGACAAGTCCGAGCTGTCGCTCAACCACGCCAACTGGCCGGCGGATCTTTCGTTCGACCACGTCGGCTACGTGTTCCACGTGAAGAAGATTCCCGGGGCGTTCGGCGTGAGCGCGCGTGCTCTCACCATGCAGCCCATGGAAGAGACCACGGCGTACCAGCCGTACGGCACCGGCCGCACGTTCGATGCCGGCATGATGACATTCGGCCTGACCTACGCCCGGTCGTTCACGGACAAGTTCAGCGCCGGAGTCACGGGCAACTTCATCCACGAAGGGCTCGCCGACCTCAGCCAGCAGACGGTGGCTTTCGACATCGGCACTCTGTACGACGTGGGCACGGCCGGCATGAAGATCGGCATGGCGATCCAGTCCATCGGCTCGCAGATCAAGTTCATCGAGCGTGAGGCGCGCATTCCGGCGATCTTCCGCGTCGGTACGTCGGCCACGCTGCTGTCGTCGTCCGACCAGAAGCTCGTCGGCGCCTTCGAGTTCTCGCACCCGCCGGACAACGCGGAGCGCATGAACTTCGGCGCCGAGTACGCCTTCCGCAACTACCTCTTCCTGCGCGGCGGCTACAACTTCGGCTACGACTCCGAGGGCATCGCGGGCGGAGCGGGCTTCCACTTCCCGGTGTCGGTGGCGGGCATGGCCGATCTGGACTACGCCTACACGGACATGAAGGACCTGGGCTCGGCGCACCGCTTCTCGATGCGTTTCCTCTTCTGAGGTTCCTACGCGCTTTCCATTCCTCCTTCTCCAGTCCAGCCGAACGGCGCGCTCCCCACGCGGGGCGCGCCGTTTGTGTTTCGTCCTGCTCGCGGCCTGCGCGCTCGGCGCTTCCGCCGCCGGCGCCGAATCCTGGCGTCCCGAGGGGCCGCCGCCGTGGCGGGCCGGCGGGCGGGTGGGCTTCACGCTCGAGGCGACCACTCGCCCCGACAGCGCCGGGCTCGTCCTGGAACTGGCGGTCCGCATTCCGCCCGCCACCGTCGCGCAGTTGTCGCGTGACGAGTCGGGCAACGCCCGGCTGCTGGCCGCCGCCTCGGTGCGCGGCAGGTTCGGCGCCAACGCGCTGGAGTCCCGCACCGAAGTGACGCTGTCCGCGGCCGACACGGCGCGAAGCCAGGGCAAGGTGATCGTCATGCGCTTTCCGGCCGCGCCGGGGCCGTGCCGGATCACGTTTCGCATGAGCGACCTGTTGTCCCGGCGCCACGGACTGTTCCGCGGCGGGAAGGACGGCAACGAGTCGACCGAGATCCGCGGCGACATCGAGATCCCGCGCGCGCAGGCCGGCCGCGACCTGTCCGACATCGAGTTCCTGTGGCCCACCACCGACGAATCGGCCGGCCTGGCGTTCGTGCGCGGCGGCCGCACCCTGGTGAACAACCCCGACCGGCTGTACGGCCTCTACGCGACCGAACTGCGGGCCGCTTTCGTGGCGCGCTCCAAGGCGGGCGACGTGCGGCCGTGGCACTGGGTCGCGCGCGTGTTCGACTCGCGCGGCGAAGGAGTCGCGCAGGCCGAGAGCACGGCCGCCGCGGGCCGGCTGCTCGATGGCGAGGTGCGGTTCGACCTGTCCACCGAGCCGGCGGGAGCGTACGAGCTCGAGGTGAAGGCCTGGCAGGAAGGGGATGCCGGCGCCATGGCGCGCCGCGCGCGCTTCAGCGTGGGCTGGCAGAGCGACACGTGGCTGCGCAACGCGGCCGACGCGATGGACGAGGTGCACTTCCTGCTCGACGCCGAAGGCGAGGAGAAGTTCCTGCTCATGCAGCCGGGCGAGCAGGAGCGCACGCTGGCCGACTTCTGGACGCGCCGCGACCCCACGCCCGAGACCGCGGTCAACGAGGCGCTGCTCACGTTCCGCGCGCGCGTCGCGCACGCGAACGCCAACTTCTCGCGGCTCGACATCGAGAAGGGCATGTTCTCGGACATGGGGCGCGTGTACATCCGCTACGGCGAGCCCAGCGAGATCACGCATCAGGTCATTCCCGCCGGCTCCGAGACGCTCACCCAGCAGCTCGAAGAGATCATCGTCAACGAGGACCGTACGGTGGGCGGTGACGTCCGCCAGAAGGGACTCGGCGGCGACATGCGCCCGTTCGAGGTGTGGGTGTACGAGGGCGACATCCCGCTGCCGCCCGACGCCGACCCGAACGACGCGAACCGCGGCCGTGTGCGCCGCCGCCTGCTGTTCCTGTTCGTGGACGACCAGGGCATGGGGCTGTACCGGTTGCGCTACTCGACCGAGTGACGCCCCGAGCGCCGTCGTCCCGCGCGGCTTGACCGCGGCGGCGGCAACCCGCATATTGCCTCCGAGTGTTTCTGTAACTCTTTGACGTTCCCTGACTTCGCGGTTTCCGTCAGGACGTCGCGGGAGGCGCCACGTCATGCGGCAGGGCATCCGGACCGGTGCAGTCGAAAGCCCCGGACCGAACGCATTCCTGGGTTCCGCCGTGGTCCGCACGAGCCTCACCCGGACGAGCGCGAGCATCGGCGCCACGGGTGCAGGCGGGCGTGCCCGATCCGCATTCGCCCCTCGGCACGCGCCGCCCACTGTTCTTTCACCGTTGTTCATCGAGCGGGAGGGCATCCGTCCGTCGGACGGGCGCCCGCGACTTCAGACCCGCGGGTTTTCTGGTCACGAGTAGGACGCGCCGGCGGCGTCCCCGCCGGCTGCACATGGAAGGAGTTTCGGATGGCTCTGAAGGTTGCAATCAACGGATTCGGCCGCATCGGCCGCCTCGTGGTTCGTGCCGCCAAGCAGCGCAAAGCCAACATCGATTTCGTCGGGGTCAACGACCTCACCGACGCCAACACCCTGGCGCACCTGCTCAAGTACGACACCGTGCACCGCATCTGGCACGAGGCTTCGAGCAAGGCCGTGGACGGCAAGCTGGTCATTGCCGGTGACAGCATCAACGTGACCGCCGAGAAGGATCCCTCCAAGCTGCCGTGGAAGGCGCTGGGCGTGGACGTGGTGCTCGAGGCCACCGGCAAGTTCTCGGATCGCGACAAGGCCGCCATTCATCTCGAAGCGGGCGCCAAGAGCGTGCTCGTGTCGGCGCCGTCCAAGGGCGCGGACCTCACGTTCGTGATGGGCGTGAACGACCACCTGTTCGACCGCGAGAAGCACAAGGTGTTCAGCATCGGCTCGTGCACGACCAACTGCCTCGCGCCCGTCGCCAAGGTGCTCGAGGACTCGTTCGGCATCGAGCACGGCTTCATGACGACGATCCACGCGTACACGAACGACCAGAACATCCTCGACCTGCCGCACAAGGACCTGCGTCGCGCGCGTGCCGCGGCGATGAGCATGATCCCCACGTCCACCGGCGCCGCCAAGGCCATCGCCGAAGTGCTGCCGAGCCTCAAGGGCAAGCTCGACGGTCTCGCCGTGCGCGTGCCGGTGCAGGACGGCTCGCTCGTCGACCTGGTCGTGCGCCTCAAGAAGAAGACCACGAAGGACGAGATCAACGCGGCCATGAAGACCGCCGCGAACGGTCCGCTCAAGGGCTACCTCGAGTACTGCGAGGATCCGATCGTCTCCAACGACGTCATCGGCAACCCGGCGAGCAGCGTGTTCGATTCGCTCTCCACGCTGGTCATGGACGGCGACATGGTCAAGGTGATGTCGTGGTACGACAACGAGTGGGGCTTCTCGAACCGCGTGGTCGACGCCCTTCTCAAGATGTCGTAAGGGAGGTTGCCGTGAGCTTCGCCAAGAAGACGGTCCAGCACCTCGACTGCGCCGGCAAGCGCGTGTTCGTGCGTGTGGACTTCAACGTCCCGACGACGAACGGGGAAGTCACCGACGACACCCGTATCGTCGCGGCGATTCCCACGATCCGCTACCTGCTCCAGAAGGGCGCGCGTGTCGTGCTGGCGTCGCACCTCGGACGGCCCAAGGGCGGTCACGAGTCCAAGTACTCCATGAAGCCGGTCAAGACGCGCCTCGAGCGTCTGCTCCGGATGGACGTGGCGTGGGTGAACGACTGCGTGGGCGAGGCGGCCGAGGCCGCTTCGCACGCGCTCAAGGACGGACACGTTCTGCTGGTCGAGAACCTGCGCTTTCACGTCGAAGAAGAGAAGAACGTCCCCGCGTTCGCCGAGGCGCTCGCCAAGCTGGGCGACTGCTACGTGAACGACGCGTTCGGCACCGCGCATCGTGCCCACGCTTCCACCGAAGGCGTCACGCACTTCCTGCGTCCGGCCGTGGCCGGGTTCCTGATGCAGAAGGAACTCGACTATCTCGGCAAGGCGCTCGACCAGCCCAAGCGGCCGTTCGTCGCCGTGCTGGGCGGCTCCAAGATCTCGGGCAAGATCGACGTGATCACGGCGCTGCTGGGCAAGGTGGACCGGCTCGTGATCGGCGGCGCCATGATGTTCACGTTCGCCAAGGCGATGGGGCTGCCCACGGGCAAGTCGCTCGTCGAGGACGATCGTGTCGAGATGGCCAAGACCGTGATCGAGCAGGCCAAGGCGAAAGGCGTCGAGCTCCTGCTGCCCGTGGACTGCATCGCCTCGACGGCGCCGGACGGAAGCGCGCCCGGCGTGGCGGTCAAGATCGACGCGCTCGGCGCGGACCAGATGGGCGTGGACATCGGACCGGAGTCGCTCGCGTTGTTCGCGAGCCGTCTCGCCGATGCCGGCACGGTCGTGTGGAACGGCCCGATGGGCATCTTCGAGGTCCAGGCGTTCGCGGCCGGAACGATGGGTGTCGCCAAGGCCATCGCCGCGCTCAAGGAGAAGGGCGCGGTCACGGTGGTCGGCGGCGGCGACTCGGTCGCGGCCGTGCAGGAGAGCGGGATGGCCGAGAAGTTCAGCCACCTGTCCACCGGCGGCGGCGCTTCGCTCGAGTTCCTGGAAGGCAAGGTCCTGCCGGGTGTCGCGGCGCTCGATGACGAGGGGGTCGCGTGAGCAACGCATGGCCTCGCCGGCCGCGCTTCGTGGCCGGCAACTGGAAGATGCACAAGACGCCCGCCGAAGGGGCGGCGCTCGCGCGAGAGTTCGTCGCGCTGCGCGCCGCCGACCCGGCGGTCAAGGGCTGCGAAGTGGCGATGTGCCCGCCCTTCACGGGAATCGGCGCGGCGGTCGAGGCGCTGAAGGGCAGCGGTGTGCACGTCGGCGCGCAGAACATGTACGCCGAAACGCACGGCGCGTTCACGGGCGAGGTCTCGGGGCCGATGCTGGCCGCCGCGGGCTGCCGCTTCGTGATCCTCGGGCACAGCGAACGCCGGCACGTGATGGGAGAGACCGACGAGCAGGTGGCCAAGAAGGTGCGCGCCGCCCTGCGGGACGGACTCACGCCCATCGTCTGCGTGGGTGAACTGCTCGCCGAGCGCGAGGCGGAGCGAACCGCCGAAGTGATCGTGCGCCAGGTCACCGCGGTCTACGCGGGACTCGATGCGGACACGGCGAAGCGTACCGTGGTCGCCTACGAACCCGTGTGGGCCATCGGCACCGGCAAGGTCGCCACCCCCGAGCAGGCCCGTGACGCGCATCGCGTCGTCCGCGCCACGCTCGACCAGGTGGTGGGTGCCGGGTCCGGAGCGGCGGTCCAGGTGCTGTACGGCGGCAGCGTGAACGCGGGCAATGCCGCGACGCTGTTCGCCGAGGACGACATCGACGGTGGACTCGTGGGCGGGGCCGCCCTCGATGCCGCCGGGTTCTGGAAGATCGTGGCGGCCGCTGCCGCCCGGCCCTGACGGACCGCGGGAGCGGGGCCGTCCGGTCCCGCTCCTCGCGCATTTCCCGCTCCTTCGGCCACCCGCCGCCCCGGCGGCGTTGACGCGCCGGGGGGCTCGCTGCTAGATTCCTCGCCCGCTGCTGTGTCACAGGGATGCAGCGCTCCCATTCGCTTCACGAGGTCTTCATGTACGGCGTGGTGCTCGCGTTTCACCTTCTGGTGTGCATCGTCCTGATCGCCATCATCCTCATCCAGTCCGGCAAGGGCGGTGGGTTGGCTGGCGGCGCGTTCGGTGGCGCCACCCAGACCGTCTTCGGCGGTCGCGGGGCGACGGACTTCATCACCAAGGCGACCGTCTATCTGGGCATCGTCTTCTTCGTGACCTCGCTCGGCCTGGCCGTTCTCACGTCGCGTGGCGGCGTGGGCGGCGGACGCAGCCTCATGCAGGAACAGGCCCGCAAGGCCGCCGCGACCCAGCAGCAGCAGCCGGGGCGCGCACCCTCCAGCACGCCGGCGACCGGCGTGCCCGCTCCGGGCGGCGCCGCTGGCGCTCCTGCCCCCGCGGCCGGAGGCAAGTAACCGATTTCGGCAGAAACGGATTTCAGTGCCCGGGTGGTGGAACTGGTAGACACGTACGTTTGAGGGGCGTATGGGGAAACCCGTGCGAGTTCAAATCTCGCTCCGGGCACCACTTCAAAGCGAAGGCCCCGCCGGCAACGGCGGGGCCTTTCGCTTGGGTCCGCAAAGGGGTCGCGAGGGGTCAGTTCATGATCTCCTGGACGTAGTGGTTCATGGTCTCGCTGTCGATCCGGCCGATCACGCGCCGCACGATCTCGCCCTTGCGGTTGATGAAGAACGTGGTCGGGATCGAGCGGATGGGGCCGTAGGCGTCGAGGATGTCGTCGTTGGCCATCGCGATCGTGAAGCGCACGCCCAGCTGCGTGGCGAATCGCTTGACCGGCGCGGGGCCGGTCTCGTCAACGGACAGCCCGATCACGGTGAGGCCCTTGGCGCCGTAACGCGCCTGCATCTCGTTGAGGTCCGGCATGCTCGCGCGGCAGGGCCCGCACCACGTGGCCCAGAAGTCCACGATCACGGGCTTGTTGCGCAGGTCGGACAGCTTGAGCGTCTTGCCGTCCACCGTCTTGACGGCGAAGGCAGGAGCCATCATGTCGCCCGCTTCGGCGGGGCGGGAGCCTGCTGAGAAAACCAGAACGGAGGCGGCAACGGCGAACCAGCGGGGGAGGAAGCCGGTGGACACGTGAGTTCCTTTCGCAGGCCTGGAGGGGCGGTGCAGCACTGACGAAGCTTCTCGCTGCGAAAACTCTACCCGCAAATCGCGGTCGCATTCGTCACGCCCTCGTTCATTTGTCACGCACTTGACCACGCGCCTTCGCTCGCCGCGCGCGGTTCGCGCGCCGCGCGAGATCATCGGGAACAAATCCCGCCCGCGGCGGTACGAAGCACATGACAGTGCACTCCTCCGGGGCGGAAATGCTTGGGGAGCCCGAAGGCGCTGTGCTAGCGTCCCGACGCTCTCCCAGCACATCCGCGCCGCTTCGGTCCCGGAGCGGGCCGACTTCACAAGGAAGGTGAAGCCGATGGTCATGGCACATTTGGTCCTGCAGCTCGGAGCCGGGGCACGGACGACGATTCCGGCGCTCGTGGCCCACGCCAGCCCCTTCTCCAAGGTCGTGCTGGTCGTCCTGTTGCTGCTCTCGGTCTACTCGTGGGCGGTCATCTGGGACCGCCTGCGCCTGTACGCGCGCGTCGTCCAGCAGGACCGCTCGTTCCTGACCGCGTGGCGCGCGCTCGACGCCAAGGCCGATTGCCGGCTGGTGGCCGAACAGCATCCGGCCAGCGTGCTCGCCCGCGCCGCGCTCGCCGGGCAGAAGACGCTCGACACGCTGCCCTCCGAACACGTGGGGCCGGCCGCGCGCTACGAGCTGGCCATGCGCGCCATGGACCGCGCCGCCACCGACGAGGTGGGGCTGCTCGAAAAGAACATCGACTTCCTCGCGACCACGGGCAGCGTCGCTCCGTTCATCGGGCTGCTCGGCACCGTGTGGGGCGTGATGGCGGCGTTCGTCAACATCGGCGCGCAGGGCTCGGCCACGCTCGTCGTGGTGGCGCCCGGCATCGCCGAGGCGCTCATCGCCACCATCGCCGGCCTGGCGGCCGCGATCCCCTCCGTGATCGGCTACAACCACTGCCTCGGCCGGCTGCGCGAGATCGGCAACGGCGCCACGCTGTTCGCGGGCGAGTTCCTCGACCGGCGCATCGGATCGCACCTGCCATGATGGTCGGGAGAGCCGGCGGCCGCCGGCCGATGGCCGAGATCAACGTCACGCCGTTCGTGGACGTCGTGCTCGTGCTGCTCATCATCTTCATGGTCACCGCGCCGTTCCTGCAGGGCGGGCTCGAGATCGACCTGCCCAAGGTCTCCTCCTCGGGCCTCGACGTGCACGAGGGACTGGTGGTCAGCGTGCGCTCCGACATGACGCTGGCGGTGGGCGAGACCGTGGTGAACCCGGACCGCTTCGAGGACGCTCTCGCCAGCGCGGGCGCCGACAAGCGCGCCGTGTTCCTCAAGGCGGACCAGAGCGTGCCGTACGGCACCATCGTGCAGTACATCGCGCGCATGCGCCGCGCGGGCGTGGTGCAGCTGGGGCTCGTCACCGAGCCGCCCCCCAAGGGCCGCCCGTGAGAAGCGCCGTCATCGGCTCGGCCGCGGTGCACGTGCTGCTGACCGCCGCGCTCTTCCTGGTGCGCTCGGGCAAGACCGTGCTCGTGCCCGGCCCCGACGTGGTGCAGGTCTCGCTCGTGGACGCCTCGCTCGCCGCGCTGCCCGCGCCGGCTCCCGCGCCGCGCGCGCCCGAAACCGTGCAGCCCGCCGAGGAAGAGGGCGTGCGGCTCGACAAGAAGAAGCGCGAGAAGGCCAAGCCGCAGCCCGAGGCCGCGGCCGCCAAGCAGCCGCCCGCGCCTGTGCCCACCCGCGACACCCCCAAGTCCGACGCGCCGCGCGTGGTGCTGCCGTACGCCTCGGTGGGCGGCGGCATGGCCGGCCAGGTCGCGGTGGACGAGAGCAACTTCGAGTTCGCCTACTACCTGCAGCGCGTGCGCACGATGATCGCCTCCAACTGGACCGCGCCCTCGGGCGTGGGCGCCGGCACGCGCGTCGAGGTGTACTTCCGCATTTCGCGCGACGGCGCGCTGTCCTCGCCGCGCGTCGAGACCTCGAGCGGCAACAGCTACTTCGATCAGTCCGCGGTCCGCGCCGTGCTCGTCACGGGCCACCTGCCGCCGCTGCCCATGGGTTGGAACGGCAGCGACCTCGGCGTCCACTTCGGCTTCGAATACACGGGACCCTGATGACCCTTCGTCCGCTGCACCGCTTCTCGCTGTTCGCGATCCTCGCTCTTGCGCTCGTGGTCCCGGCGCTCGCCGACGACGTGCGTCTCGACATCCGCTCGGGCGCCTCGTCGCGCCTGCCGCTCAAGCTGACGGCGTTCACGCCGGCCGGCGACCGCGACGCGGGGGCCACGTCGGTGCAGGCCGACGAAGTGCTCGCGGCCGACCTGCGCAACTCCGGTGCGTTCACCGTGGCGCGCGCGTGGGAGGCGGGCGGCGCCGCCGCCGCGGCCTCGGCGCAGGCCGAGGTGGGGGGCAAGTGGACGCAGCGCGGCTCCACCATCCGGCTCACGGGCGAGGTGCGCGAGCTGCCCGGGCGCCAGGTGATCCTCACCAAGGAGTACTCCGGTCCCGCGGCGCGCTGGCGCGACGTGGTGCACCGCTTCGCCGACGACATCGTGCTGCAGTTCACGGGCGAGCTGGGCGTGTCGGCCACGCGCATCGCCTTCATCGTCCAGGACGGCCGCACCAAGGAACTCTGGGTGATGGACGCCGACGGTCACGACCCGCGCCCGCTCACGGCGGACCGCTCGGTCGCGCAGTCCCCGGCCTGGTCGCCCGACGGCTCGCTGCTCATTTTCACATCCTACCGGGGTGGCGGCGGCCCGCAGCTCTGGGTGCTCTCGCCCGAGGCGCGCAAGCCGTTCCTGCTGTCGGGCCGGCCCGGGCTCAATACGGGCGGGGCCTATTCTCCCGACGGCACCGGCGTGCTGTGCACGCTGGGCATCGACGGCAACGCCGAGCTGTACCGGCTCGACGCCCGGGGCGGCTCGCCCCAGCGCCTGACGACGCACCGGGGCATCGACACCTCGCCCTGCTGGTCGCCGACCGGGCGCGAGATCGCCTTCACCTCGGACCGCTCCGGCGTTCCCCAGGTGCATGTGATGGACGCCGATGGTGGTAACCTGCGGCGGCTGACCTACGACGTGAGCTACACGGATTCCCCGGCCTGGTCCCCGCGCGGCGATCGCCTCGCGTTCGTGGTCCGGACCGACGGGGGCTTCGACATCTGGACCTGCCGCTCCGACGGAACGAACACCACGCGCATCGTCGCGGGGGGGAGCAACGAGAATCCCCGGTGGTCGCCCGATGGACGGCACGTCGTCTTCTCTTCCGATCGCGACGGCAAGCGTTCGTTGTGGGTCTCCGACCTCGACGGCGCCTCGCCCCGCAAGTTGGATACCGGTGGTCGCAAAGCCATGTCACCCGCGTGGTCGCCCCGATCGGGCGCCACATCCTCACGATAAGGAGGAACTCATGAGCCCCACCCTGCTTCGTACCACCGTGATCGCCGCTGCGCTCATGGCGCTGTTCGCCGTCGGTTGCGCCAAGAAGGGCGTTACGCCGCCGGCCGCTCCGCCGGCCGCGCCGACTTCGCCGACCACTCCGGGCACGCCCGGCACGACCGATCCGGGCACCACCACTCCCGGCACGGGCGGCACCACGAGCACGGCCAAGGCTTCGGACCTGCGCATCGTGTACTTCGATCTCGACTCCTACGCCATCGTGGGCGCGGCCCAGGCCGACCTCGACGCCAACGCCCGCATCCTGCGCGAGAACACCGCGCTGCGCGTGACGATCGAAGGGCACTGCGACGAGCGCGGCACGGTCGAGTACAACCTCGCGCTGGGCCAGAAGCGCGCCGATTCCGTGCGCGACTACCTGCTCGCCGCGGGCGTGCCGGCCGGCCAGCTGGCCACGCTGTCGAAGGGCAAGGAGTTCCCGGCCGCCGAGGGTTCCGACGAAACGGCGTGGGCCAAGAACCGCCGCGCGGAGTTCAAGTGAGCGGTCGCAACACCGTCACGCGTCCCGGGCGCGCCGCAGGCACTCTGCTGGCGGCGCTCCTGGTCGCGTCCGCCTCGCTGACCCCGGGCTGCTACAGCACGCAGATCACGCTGCTGCGAAGCGGGCTCGACAGCCTGCGCGCCCAGGTGGACACCATGCAGGCGCGCGACGCGGTCGCCTACCGCGTGCTGGCCGACACGCGGAGCGAGCTGCAGAGCCAGCGGGACCTCATCCTGAGCACGCGGGCCTCCTCGGGCAGCACCATGTCCGAGATGTTCGACCAGATGTCGGCGCTGCAGGGCCGGCTCGACGAAGTGCTGCACCGCTTCACCACCATTGCCGAGCGCGCGAACACGGGCGGCGCCACGGCGGCGCCCGCGGTTCCCGCCGCGGCGGGAGCGGTACCGGCCGTTCCCTCGACCGGAGGCCCGGACCCGATCCTCGCGTACGACAACGCGACGCGGGACCTGACCGAAGGGCGCTACGGCATGGCGCTGCAGGGTTACCGCGAGTTCCTCAAGCGCTTCGGCACCTCGGAGCTGGCGGACAACGCGCAGTACGGCGCGGGCGAGTGCTTCTTCGCCCAGGCCGTGTTCGACAGCGCCTCGCTCGAGTACGCGCGCGTGGGAGAGCAGTGGCCCAAGGGCGACCGCGCGGCCGCGGCGCTCTACAAGCTGGCGCTCTGCCAGGAACGCCTCGGTCGGGGTGCGGAGTCGCGCCGCTCGCTCGAGGACCTGATCAAGCGCTTCCCCACGTCGAGCGAAGCCGGGCTCGCCAAGGACCGGCTGGGATCGAAGAAGTGACGGACGCATGAACGGTGGATTCGTCAGGGCCGCGGTCCTCGCCGGGATCGTGGCCCTCGCCGTCCCTGCCGCGACGCCGGCGCCCGCACACGCCGCCGCGCCCGACTCCGCGCTGGAGGGGCGCATCGTGCGCAGCGTGCGCATCGAGACGCGCGACATCTACGACCCGCTGCCCACCGGACGTACACGCGAACTGTTCCGGCTCGCCAACCGGCTGCACGTGCGCAGCCGGCACGCCACCGTGCGCCCGTCGCTGGTCTTCCGGGCGGGCGAGCCGTGGAGCGACGCCGCGCGCGCGGAGTCCGAGCGCCGGCTGCGCGCGCTCGCCTTCCTGGTGCCCGACAGCATCGTCGCCGTCGCGCACGGCGACTCGGTGGACGTGAAGGTGGTGACCAGCGACAACTGGACCACGAGCCCCGAGTTCAGCCTGGAGAGCGGCGGGGGACAGCAGTTCGGTTCGTTCTCGTTCACGGAGCGCAACTTCCTCGGGCTCGGCACCTCGCTGAGCGTCTCGCGCCACCACGACCCGGTCGGCGTGTCGAGCTTCGCCTCCATCGAGGACCGAAACGCCTTCGGCACGCACTGGCGGGGCAAGTTCGTCACCGGCACCGGCGCCTCGGGGCGCACGCACGTGGCGCTGGCGGAGCTGCCGTTCTGGGCAGACGCCGCGCCGTTCACGATGGGCGCCGAGTGGCTGCGCAGCGTGTCCACGACCCACCTGTTCGCGGACCTCGTTGAGGCCGCACAGGTGCCGCGGCGCGAAGAGGCGCTGAACCTGTTCTTCGGCATCGGCCGCCGCACCGCCGACGGCACCATCCACCGGCTCGCGTTCTCGTTCCACGCCGCCGATCGCGACCTGGGCGCGAGCATCCTGGAGCCGGGCTCGCCGGGCGAGTTCGCGGGCGACGCCGAAACGCTGCGCCTGCGCCGGGTGGCCGCCGAGGCCCGCATCTGGAGTCCGCGCTTCATCGAGCGCCAGGGCGTGGAGCAGATCGACCGCATCGAGGACATCGACATCGGCCGTTCGTTGTCCGTGATGATCGGCGTCTCGCCGCAGGCGTTCGGCGGCACGCAGGACGAGGGTTACGCGCGCGGCCGGCTCAACGTGGGCGCCGATGCCGGGCGCGCGGGCTTCGGGCTGCTCGGCATGGACGCCTACACGCGGCTGCACGGCGGGCCGCTGGGCTCCTACGGGCAGGTGGATGCGCGCTGGGTGCACAGCACCGGCTCGCGCCTGACGGCGGTCGCCGCCGTGCAGGGCGTGGCGGGCTCGCGGATGGAGCGCGACTTCCAGCTCACCGTGGGCGGGCTGAGCGGCCTGCGCGCGTTCCCGGTGCGCGAGCTGTCCGGCACGCAGTACTGGCGCGCCAACGCCGAGTGGCGCGGCGTGGCCAAGCGCGACCTGATGCATCTGGTGAGCCTGGGCGGGGCGGTGTTCTGGGACGCCGCGCGCGCGTGGGGGCCGGGTTCGGGCAGCGAGGGCTGGCACCACAACGCGGGATTCGGGCTGCGGCTGAGCCTGCCGCATTCCTCGCTCAACGCGGTCGCGCGTTTCGACATCGCGTGGCCGGTCGCGCCCTCGGTGGACGGACGTCATGGCGCGGCCTACTCGTTCGGATCGGGGCAGGCGTTCTGAGCGCCCGCCACCCTTGACGGTCGCTCGCGCGCACTCGTAGCGTGCGGCGAAACCGGAGGGACATCCGCATGAACATCGTCGCCGTGCCGCTCGCGTTTCCCGCCGACTGCAACGTGGTCGCGGGCCAGTCGCACTTCATCAAGACGGTCGAGGACATCGCCGAGCTCGTGGTCACCACCGTTCCCGGCGCCAGGTTCGGGCTCGCGTTTTGCGAAGCCTCGGGCCCCTGCCTCGTGCGCACCGAGGGCAACGACGACGAACTCGTGCAGGCCGCCACCGCCAACGCGCTCGCGGTGGGCGCGGGGCACACGTTCTTTCTTCTGCTGCGCGGCGCCTATCCGATCAACCTGCTGCCCGCGATCCGGCAGTGCCAGGAGGTCTGCCACGTCTTCTGCGCCACCGCCAACCCCGTGCAGGTGCTGGTGGCCCAGCTCGAGCAGGGGCGGGGCGTCGTGGGCGTGGTGGACGGCGGCTCGCCGCTCGGCGTCGAGGGCCCGGCCGACAAGGACGCCCGGCGCGAGTTCCTGCGCAGAATCGGCTACAAGCGTTGAGCCGCGCCCCGCGCGGTGCCCGCCGGACTCGATTCGCCCTGCCGGGGCGGTTAGACTGCCCCCGGCATTCGTCCGCCGTCCCGGCACGGCGGGACTCCTGATGCTCCGCTTCGGCACCTCCGGCATTCCGCGCACCAGCGCGAAGCCCGGCACCCCGTTCGGCATCCGGCGCGCCCGCGAGCTGGGCCTGGACCATCTCGAGATGGCCTGGGTCAACGGCGTGCGCATGTCGGACGAATCGGCGGACAAGATCGCCCAGGCGGCGAAAGAGGACGACGTGACGCTCACGGCGCACGCGCCCTTCTACGTGAACCTGTGCGGCGCCGACGACGTGCTGGAGCGCAGCCTCGCGCGCCTGGTCGAAACCGGGCGGCTCGGCGCGCGCTGCGGTGCGCAGTCGTTCTGTTTTCACGCCGGGTTCTACGGCAAGCTGGAGCCGCAGGACGCCGACGCGAGGATTCTGTCGGGACTCCGTGCGGTGACGGCCGAGCTGAAACGGCAGGACGTGGCCATCGACGTGCGGACGGAGTTGACGGGCAAGAAGTCGCAGGCGGGCTCG